>CATLEQ010000131.1 GCA_949915905.1 uncultured Lachnospiraceae bacterium
TTCATCGTGGCTTCATTCTGTGCCGCCGTCACGGTACGGGTAGTGCCGCCGGACACGTACACCTTGCCACACTCCGGACAAATGTCCGTCTGGTACGTCACGGACTGGCTCACGACCTCCCTATCATCCCGAAGTGCCTCGGCACGCTCTCTTCCTACATGCTCCATCTCATGCCCACGCACCCTTGAAGCCGCCTGCTCCGGCGCGATATGGGATGCCGTCTTGAAAGACACGCCCGGATCATCGGAACCATCCTGATACTTACGCGACTCGCACGTCTTGCACTCCGACTCCTCCATGACTTCCTGGGCACTCTTGGCATTCGCAATGTCATTCGCCCTGTCATCTAATCTTTCCCTACGCTCTATGGCCGCCTTGTTGCCATCCAAATACTCAATCCTGCTGCGCACCGCCATCGCCGTCGTATCCGACAAAAGCTTCCGCATCATCTCGGTCTTGTCTACCGGTGCTTCCATCACTTGTCTCACCGGATTGACCGGCTGTACCGGCGTACCCGTCTGCGCCTCGGGTATGACCGCCATGCGAACCTGCTGCCCCGCCTGCGTCTCCGATGCCGCACGTACCTGAGATGCCGCTTGTGTATCGGCCGCCGTACGCGGCGTAGTATTGTCATAAACACTCTGCGCGTAGGAAACAGACCTATACGGATTTACATATTGCATATAACTTACACCTGATATGCCCCCTACCATAAAAACACCTCCCATGTGTCTTGTCAATTCCGGCATGCAACCACGCTCATCTGGCTTAGGAACTGTTCGAAAATCAAACATGCCGGAGTCCGTCTGCTTTATTTAGAAATAGTATAACTCCATTTTTCCAGAAACGCAAGCGTTACTTTTCACGAATCCACCCGAACATCTGCAAAGCCGTGTTACAATTCACGGCCTAACCGGCCGCGAATTGTAACAAACTATATACTTTTAGCGCACGTCATTCTTGACACTCCTGATATTTTTCAATCTTACAAGTATGCTTTTTGCTTTCCGCGTCATAACTAATGCCAATCAGTAAAATCTCGTCATAGCCTTTCAATATATACGGATAATCTTTATTTCTAATCTGTGCAATTGCACCCTCTTCCGTTTTATTCCATTTCAACTCAATAAGAAGCACCGGCATCAAAGACGATTTCTTCGGGATAAACACCACGTCGGCATAACCATGACCAGAAGGAAGTTCTTCAATCTTTATAAATTCATCCATGCAACTAAGATAGGCAAAACGAATCGTGCAACGAAGCGACTCTTCACTATTGTAAAACAAAGGGGTCGCACTCATCTTATGCACCTCTTCAACAGCCGCCGCTACTGCCGTCTCCTCCATGTTCAGAGTCTGCCTTAACAAATTGTCGGAATTTTGAATCAACTTTGCAACTTCTTTATGTTTACTTGTCGCCAATGAACGCACAAACTCTTCTCGAACTTCTTCATTCGGAATAAACACTCTTCCTCTCACGCTATCATACGCAAGATACCCCAAGTGTACCAACAACGTCAAAACATCATCCCTGCTATTGATATTGGTCATATCATTTTGAAAGGTACTCACGTCAATGCTTACATGGGCATTCCCCAGCAACTGGACAATCGCCTCCCTCAATCCGTCTTCGTTCAACTCAATATAAATTTTAAGTGATTCATACGTCTCGGTTCGTGTCCAATAGTTTCGAATTCGGTTCCGTTTTACTGCCTCGGCCACGGATTTTGGATTATAGACATGCACTCCCTCTCCCAAGACATAGCCATCATACCATTTTTGTATCTCCGCGAAAGTAATGCGCGATTCACCACAAAGTTGCTTCACCTCTGTCTCTGTAAATCCCATGTATTCTTCCAATGGTTCTGCATCAATCATGTTATATTCGATAAAATCAGAAACTGCCGAATGCGTGCCATACTTTTTAATCGGAAGGATACCGGTCATATACGCCGCCGCAATCATCCGATCCGTTTTCCCGCTATCCTTAAATAATCCTCGAAGAAGCTGAATATAGGAGTCCAACAAATATTTGTCATTTTTTGTTTCACGGAATAACGCATCCCACTCATCTATAATAAAAATAAATTTCTGTCCGGTAGACTGCGATATGTGATAAAGCATGTCTGGCAAATTGTTTTGCCTTTCCACTTCTGGATAAGCCGAAACCAGTTCCTCGATTACCTCTGTCTGAATATTTATCACCACGTTTCGCAACTCGCCTTTTATAAATGCCCTTGAAACGAATCCCGTGATGTCCAAATATATTACGTCATATTTGTTCATATACTTTTCAAAAGAATCATCCCTTGATATTGCCAGACCTTCAAACAATTCTCGCGAATCACAACTTCTGTCATAATAGGCACACAGCATTTGTGCCGCAAAAGATTTTCCAAAACGTCGTGGCCTGCTTACACAAGTCAGCTTGTCTTTTGTATCCAAAGTATGATTGATAAATGAAATCATCCCGGTCTTGTCGACATACATTCCTTTTTTTATCGATGTAAACCCTGCATTTCCAACATTTAAATATGTCCCCATAAATCTCCGCCTCCCGGCTAATTGCCTTCCACCACGCTCACTTTATCCGTCGGGACGAGTACCGTGTCATTTCCCTCCGTCTGCACCGTGGCTCCCCAAACCGCCGCCTCGTTCACCTTCGTGTTCACCAGACGAATCGTATACGGCCGCTCCGTCGACGCTTCAAACGTCATTTTGCCATCCTTACGCCCCGCCTTGAGGGACGCGACTTCCACACCGCCTTGGTAAACAATGCTTTCCGCCTCGTCTTTTAACTCATATACCCGAAATTCCACCTGATCGGCAAAATCATAGTCCGGGCCGTCATCCCGCGCGCCCTTTGCAATAATCGCATTCTCCCGAACAAACATCGGAATGCTCATATAGTCATATTTTTTCTCATACCAGCGTCCGCCCGCGACTTGTTCTCCCGACTGATAATCCGTCCACGTACCTTCCGGCAAATAGTACCTTCCGATGCCCTCTTCATTGAAAATCGGTGCCACGAGTATATTTTTCCCAAACATGTACTGGCGTTCCAGATAATGGCAGTTATAATCCTCGGTAAATTCCAAAACCATGCTGCGCATGAACGGCACGCCCGTTTTCGAGGTTTCCACCGCGCCCCCGTAAATATATGGCATCAACGACATTTTCAATCGCGTAAAATGCCGGAGGACGTCTACCGCTTCCTCGCTGAAATTCCACGGAACGCGATACGACGTGCTGCCGTGCAGACGGCTGTGGGAGGACAACAAGCCAAATGCCGACCACCGCATATACACGTCCGGCGTGGCCGTCCCCTCAAATCCGCCGATATCATGGCTCCAAAAGCCAAATCCGCTGCTCGTCAGAGACAGCCCGCCGCGAAGGCTTTCCGCCATCGAAGCATAATTCGCGGAACAATCCCCGCCCCAATGAACCGGGAACTTCTGCCCTCCGGCCGTCGCGGAACGTGCAAACAAGATTGCCTCTTTCTCTCCTTTTACTTTCGCTATCGTATTATAAACCAATTCATTATAGATATAGGAATAATAATTATGCATCTTGACCGCGTCCGCGCCATTGTAATATACCGCATCCGTCGGAATCCGCTCGCCGAAATCGGTCTTCAGGCAGTCCACGCCCATGTCCAGCAGTTCTTTCAGCTTCTCACTATACCAACGGCAGGCCGCCGGATTCGTAAAGTCTACGATGGCCAGCCCCGGCTGCCACATGTCCCACTGCCATACGCTTCCATCCTGGCGTTTCAGGAAATAGCCGTTCTTCTTCCCTTCCTCGAAAAGATAGGAACGCTGCGCGATATAGGGATTAATCCACACGCAGACCTTGAGTCCCCTGTCGTGGATTTTCTTCAACATGCCTTTTGGATCCGGAAACGTGTCACTATTCCATGTAAAATCGGTCCAGTGGTGCATTTTCATCCATAGGCAGTCAAAGTGGAACACCTTCAGCGGAATCCCTCGCTCGGCCATACCGTCAATAAAGCCAAGCACCGTCTCTTCATCATATTTCGTCACAAACGAGGTGGAAAGCCACAAGCCGAACGTCCACTCCGCCGGAAGCCCCGGCTTCCCGGTCAGGTCCGTATAACGCGTCAGCACGTCCTTCATCGTCGGGCCA
The DNA here is from genome assembly GCA_949915905.1 of uncultured Lachnospiraceae bacterium. Classification (GTDB taxonomy): domain Bacteria; phylum Bacillota; class Clostridia; order Lachnospirales; family Lachnospiraceae; genus Schaedlerella. The sequence continues at coordinate 4,147 of CATLEQ010000131.1, forward strand.
TTTATCATAAAATAATCCAGACACTCGCCAGCCACGGAAAACTGCGCCTTCGTCACATATTCCGACCCGATTTCAAAAGAAACGTTTTCGGTGTGATTCACAAAAATGCCATATCCTTGATTTGACAAATAAAACGGAATATTTTTATAGGACATCGCCGTGCTCGTTCCGCCGTCCTCATTCCAAATGTCCACGGACTGGCCGTTTCGCACAAGCGGCGTAAAACGTTCGCCAAGCCCGTAAATCAATTCTCCCACGGACAGCTCCAACTGCTGGCGCATATAGGCTCCCTTTAAATCATAACTGTAATAGTCGCCCTTCCAGTCCTCTTTTATATAGGCAAGATCCGTGCTTTGTCCGCCGGTCAAACGCTTTCCATCCCGTTCATAATGCATGGATGCGTCCTTTTTATTGACGACCAGGCTTAAATGTCCGCTGAACACGGTTATTTTTTCATCGTTCTCTTCCACCTTGAGCATCTCCAAAGTCTTAGGGAGCTTCAAATCGAATTTTGGCTCTTGTTCCAGATTTCCTCCCATGTAATGGTACGCCTGCACCCGAATCATCTCCGGCATCGGAGCCGTGACGCGCACCGTCAATTCCACGCCGTCTATCCCCTGCTTGGTCGGTATAATCAGGATTACTTCGCCCGCCTTCTTTTCAATCTCCCAAATCCCCTTTGGATAAAAAATGCCGCATCCTTCCTTCGGCAACCACTGGCCGTTCATGAATTTCATGACAAATCCTCCTCGTATGATTTATAATGCTATATAAAAGGATAACATTAAAACTTCCGGCAGACAAGCTTTTTCCGGAAACATTGCGAAAACGCGCTTACACGCTCTTACCTATGCTTATGCAACCATGTTTTACTCATCAGGAGGATGGGTTGCAACCGTACAGTTAGAAAAATTTCAATGTTGAAAAAAAGAAAGACAATGGTATAATATTTTTATAAATAATGGATAGTTCCTTGACAATAAGGCGGAACTACCATAATAAAAAAGAAAAGAGGACAAAGGTTATGGTGAATCGTTTTGTACTGAACGGAATTTCTTACCACGGAGCGGGCGCAATCAAAGAAATCCCCGGAATCATCAAGAGCAAGGGCTTTAAGAAAGCTTTTGTGGCATCGGATCCGGATCTTGTAAAATTCGGGGTGACCGCGAAAGTAACGGACTTGCTGGATGCGGAAAATATGGCGTACGAAGTATATTCCGACATCAAGCCCAACCCGACCATTGAAAATGTAAAGGCCGGCGTGGCGGCATACAAGGCATCCGGCGCGGATTACATGATTACGATTGGCGGCGGCTCCTCCATGGATACCGGCAAGGCCATCGGAATCATTATCAACAATCCCGAGTTTGAAGATGTACGTTCTCTGGAAGGCGTGGCACCTACGAAAAATAAAACCGTGTACACCATCGCGGTTCCCACCACGGCAGGAACTGCGGCAGAGGCAACGATTAACTACGTAATTACGGATGTGGAAAAAAAGAGAAAATTCGTATGTGTCGATGTCAATGACATTCCGGATATCGCAATCGTTGACCCGGAAATGATGTCCAGCATGCCCAAGGGCCTGACCGCCGCAACCGGCATGGACGCATTGACGCACGCCATCGAAGGATATACCACGAAAGCCGCATGGAGACTGGCGGATTGCCTGAACTTAGAAGCAATTAAATTAATTTCTGAAAATCTTCGCAAAGCAGTAAACAACGACGCTGACGGACGTGAGGGAATGGCACTTGGCCAGTTCGTAACCGGTATGGCATTTTCCAACGTAGGTCTTGGAATCGCACATTCCATGGCACATACGCTGGGTGCCGTTTATGACACGCCGCACGGCGTGGCATGCGCGATGATGCTGCCAATCGTCATGGAATATAACGCCGAGACCACCGGCGAGAAATTTAAGGACATTGCCGAGGCCATGGGCGTGGATACCACCGGAATGTCCCAGGAAGAATATCGCAAAGCGGCCGTCGCGGCAGTGCGGCAGTTGTCCGAGGACGTGGGAATCCCGTCCAAATTGGAAGCTCTCAAGGAGGAAGATTTGGACTTTTTGGCAGAATCCGCATTTGCAGATGCCTGCTGCCCGGGAAATCCGAAAGACACTTGCGTGGAGGATTTGAAAGAACTGTTCCGTAAACTGATGTAAAGTTATTTTTTCACAGTTCCTAAATGCGGATTACCATTCAGGGGGCTGTGCGCTCCGCTGCACGCCCCCCGTCCAATAAAGTAATAATGCCGTTACTATCGTGGCCGCAGGCCGTGAAATAATAATAAACTATCGACATTTCATGACCGGATGCTCATAATTATACGTAAGCGGCAGATAAAATCTGTCGTGAGTATCATATTAAAACCAAAGATAAGGAGCATCCATTTATGAAAAATTTAGAGAGTTTAATCACGGACTACATCAAGAACTGTGAATCCATTAAAAAGCTGGATAAGAAAACGTTAAAGGCCTACCGGATTGATTTGAAGCAATTTCGGACATTTATGGTAGCATATGATGATTTTGCCGACAAGGCTGCCATAAGTGAGTACATTTCTTCGCTTCATGGCCGGTATAAGCCAAGAACCACGAAAAGAAAAATTGCCGCTTTGAAAGCATTTTTTCACTATTTGGTTTATGAAGAGATGATAGCCCTGAATCCCTTTGACAAAATAAACGTAAAATTCCGAGAACCGCAAGTATTGCCCAGAACAATCCCGGAGGCCACCATTACTCATTTTATATCCACCATGTATAAGCAAAAAGCACTCGCCGGTACCGCCTATCAGTACAATGCGATTCTCAGGGACATTACCATAATTGAGCTGCTCTTTGCCACGGGTGTTAGAATATCGGAGCTATGTACATTAACATTACAGCAGGTAGATCTGGTATCGTATAAAATAATCATCTATGGAAAAGGCTCCAAAGAACGTTTGATTCAAATTGGCAACGAGGATGTCAGGAAAGTGCTATCTGAATACTATTCCGCCTTCCAATCAGACATTCTTTCAACAGGCTGGTTCTTTATAAACCGGCTTCATCAGAGGTATTCGGAACAATCGGTTCGGTCTATGATTGTAAAATATCTGAAACTGGCGATGATTGATATGCATATCACGCCACATATGTTCCGCCATTCTTTCGCCACGCTATTATTAGAAGCTGATGTCGATATCCGATACATCCAAAAAATGCTCGGACATAGCTCCATCAAAACAACGGAAATCTATACAAGCGTGTCGATGGCAAAACAAAATAATATCCTGACAACCAAACATCCGCGGAATTTTATGAAATTGGATGAATGTTAGAAAGAATGGGGCTGCAATGAAGGAGGAGCGGACGGATTTCTAATGGGTAATGTATAGGATTATAGTACTAAATGAGCTTTTACTAAATAGAGCCGAGAATCTTCTTAATTCAGATTCCCGGCTTATCAAGTTATCCCCATGTGCGTCTGTCAGCCCTTCGTTCCTTCCATGTTTGATTTCTCATATCTTCCATGGCCTGGCTCATAATTTCAATTCTCTCCTTGCTCTCCTTGAAACATTTCACCCCGCAAACCAATGTTCCGTAGTACAATCCCGTCTGTATAAAAGAAGTCATGCATCAGCCTTCCCTCCGGCATATCTCCACGGTGAACATCGTTTACATATAGTACATGTGCGAACCGCCCTTAAATTTCCCACCTATTCCCAAAAAGCAGAATCCAATAGGATAGAACAACGACCCTTTTTCCATAATATCTTTTTCAGTGCTGTTACTATTCATAGTCGGATGAAACTTGAAAAGTCGACTTGTAAGCTTGCTTGCGTGAAGCAGCTTTTCAAGTATCATCCGGCTGTGAATAATAACTCAATGCTGAAGATTCCCTTAGTTTCCAATAGACTGTCAACCCCCGCACCTTTCTTCAAAAATGTTGCATCTATCATGAGCAAAAAAATTAATACAATTTATCTGTTGGAAACCTTTTATTTAATTGTGATTATGATAATATAGGTGCTCTTTTCTTAATGATAGTTTCTACATCCTCAATACTCTTTTCCACGATCTCTGCAATTTGTTCTATTGTATATGAACAGAAGATAATTATTTATTATCTTCTGTTCGGTGTCCTTCTTTGCTCGTCTATATTATACAATTATTTCCATTTTACGACAAATAAGACGCATCATATCAGGCAGATCATACTTCATATTCCAAAAATTACATTAAACTTCAATGGATAGCGTCAGATTTTGACATTTTACTTATTTACATATAGAAAGAAGTGAAAAGTAAAAAGAAATAGATAAGCAATGAACTGGTTGCAGGAGCTAATACAAATTGAATCTATACAGAACAATTTTACTCCCTTTTTAGACCAGTATAGAATTTCCGACTTGGAAAAAGCCCTACACCTTCATTCAAGCATGCAACAAGAATATATTTGTAAAACGAAAAACAGACATATCTAGCATAGTCCACACTAATTAAGCGCACGTTTTGCTTACCCAACCTTCCCTCCAACAAGACTGGCGCAGACACTTGGATTTACAAGCAAAATAATATGAAAAATGGTGTCCTGACATTAAATTAGCACCCTATCTTTGGTATCGTAAGATTACCACATCAAAATCATCCCAAAGGGAAAGGTGCTAATCTTACTATTTATAAATTAAGAGGAGAACACATGTCTAAAGAGTTATTTTCATTAGCTGACAGAATTAAGACATTAAGGGAAAGCGCAGGATTAACACAAACGGAAGTTGCCCGTCAATTGGGAGTTTCACGTTCGGGTGTAAATGCATGGGAAATGGGGTTATCCGTTCCATCAACACAATATGTGGTGGAATTAGCCAGAACTTTTAACGTATCAACGGATTATCTTCTAGGCATGGAAGATACTTCTAACATTTCAGTAAAAGGACTGTCACAAAAACAAGTTTCTGCATTGCTCAACATAATAAA
>CATLEQ010000132.1 GCA_949915905.1 uncultured Lachnospiraceae bacterium
TCGATTGGTCGGAATGGAGACCTAAAACCCATTTGATTGTAGAGAAAACTACTAAAAACAGTAGAGGAATGGTTTCCATTCCTCTATTTCAATTGTAAATCAGGCAACTTTATGATAGATTATACCCCTCCATTTTACCATAAGGAGAACTATGGAAAACACCAAAGTAAAAGGCGAAACGTCGTTTAAAACAAGAATCGTGGAGGTTGCGATTTCTTGTGCGAAAATATATAAGAAAAATTTTGTTGAGTATGACTATTTGGTATGTTCAGAAGCTTTCGAAACCAACAAATGTGTAGAAATAAAAGCCGAATCAAATAATTACCTTCATCTGCTTGGTGTGAACACAAATTTGTCACCAGAAAAATTTTTTCAAAAATGTATAAACGGAACTCTGAAAGAGAACGACTTTGATTTTATAAAAAAAGGCCAATCAGAGAAATCCATAAAAGGTTCTGTACGTCAAAAAATAAAGGCATTACCTAAAATGGTCAACATGTTTGACAAACAACTATTAGCAGAAGAAAACTTTCAAAAAAACAAGATTTCATGCACGTTTGCAACAGCTGATAATGATTTTACAATTGGCTTTATAGAAACCGGCAGGCCTAAATCATTAATGAGAAAAAATCAATTAGACAAAACAAAATGTAAACCCGTAGAACTTATTTTAAGGAAAAAAAGAGAGGAAAAGATTTATTCCGAAATAATCATCGGAGACAAAAACGCTTACGTAAAATACCAAAAATTTCTATATAAACATGAGACCCTTTAGCTATAATAACATTTTGGGATACGATTATTTACTATAAATATTCCGGACAGTGGCCATGTTATGGAGGATGCTTACATCCATAAGAATATGGACCCAACCCATATGAGTAAGTAGTCCGATAGGACGAATTATGAAATCGGGTGCTGATATTCAGCACCCGATTTCCAATCATTTCTCAATCCTCACTTCACAACCACCTTGCGGAAATTCTTCTTCCCCCGTTTGAACACCTTCCCGTCCCCGGCAAAGTCCTCCTTCGTATAAGTCTTATAAATGTCCGTCTCCTTTTCCCCATCCACGGTCACGCCGCCCTGCTGCACGGCACGCCTCGCCTCGGAACGGGTCGGGGTCAGCCCGCTGCTCACCAATACGCCGAGCACGTCGATTTTTCCGTCCTTGAAATCGGCCTCGGAAAGCTCCGCCGTCGGCATGTCGGCCGCGTTACCCTGGCTGAACAATGCACGTGCACTCTCCTGCGCACGTTTGGCCTCTTCCTCGCCGTGCACCAGGCTCGTCAGCTCGTACGCCAGAATTTCTTTCGCCTGGTTGAGCTGGCTGCCCTCCCACTTGTCCATCTCGTCAATCTGCTCGAGCGGCAAAAACGTCAGCATGCGGATGCATTTGAGCACGTCGTCATCGCCCACGTTCCTCCAATACTGGTAAAAGTCGAACGGGGACGTCTTGTTCGGGTCAAGCCACACCGCGCCGGACTGGGTCTTGCCCATCTTCTTGCCCTCGGAATTCAAAAGCAAAGTAATCGTCATCGCGCTGGCATCCTTGCCAAGCTTGCGGCGAATCAACTCGGTTCCCGCCAGCATGTTGCTCCACTGGTCGTCGCCGCCAAATTGCAGGTTGCAGCCGTATTTCTGGAACAACGCGTAAAAATCATACGCCTGCATGATCATGTAATTGAACTCCAGGAAGCTCAACCCCTTCTCCATCCGTTGCTTGTAGCACTCCGCCGCCAGCATCCTATTGACGCTGAAATGCGCGCCGACTTCACGCAGCACCTCAATATAGTTCAAATCCAAAAGCCAGTCCGCGTTATTCACCATCAGAGCCTTTCCCTCGGAAAAATCGATGAACTTGCTCATCTGCTCCTTGAAGCAGTCGCAATTGTGCTGAATGGTCTCCTTCGTCATCATCTGGCGCATGTCGCTTCTTCCGGACGGATCGCCAATCATGCCCGTGCCGCCGCCAATCAGGGCAATCGGCTTGTTGCCCGCCATCTGCAGACGCTTCATCAGGCACAAGGCCATAAAGTGCCCGACATGCAGGCTGTCCGCCGTCGGGTCAAACCCAATGTAAAACGTCGCCTTTCCATTGTTCACCAAATCGGCAATCAACGCCTCGTCCGTCACCTGGGCAATCAGCCCGCGTGCCTTTAATTCGTCATAAATCTTCATCGTTTTCGTCTCCTCTCTTAACTCAATCGAGTAGGGGGGATTTTCCCCCTACTCGTCGCGCCGGGACAGGCTGCGTAAGCAGCATATACCTTTCTGTCCCGTGTGCATAAAAAGAGCCCTTTCATCCATAAAGGACGAGGGCTCTTCATTCTCGTGGTACCACCTTCATTCACAAAAGGCTCACGCCCCTTGCCTCAGAGTGTATCTCGTCATGCATGCCGCAAATCGGGAGATGCCTCCCGGCAACCGGCAAATTTACGCCAAGTCTACATTTGCAACAATCCATGATTCAATCACTCAGTGCGCTAACGTGCACTACTCCGTCACGGCCTACTTGGACATATGCACTCCATCCTTTCGGTGCGCGGCTCCGGGATGTATTCGTCACGAACGGCCTCATGCGCCTCTCACCAACCGGCGACTCTCTGTCTTTGCCAAAACGTGAGTACTTGTTCCCTTCAAAGCCTTTTTCCTCTTTAATTTCTTACTCTGTTGCCTATCTTACCTTAAACCGACAAGATTTGTCAAGCATCATTTTCTTAAATCTTCGTAACGGCAAATTGACAGCTTCTAATGAATTATGACGATTTTTCTTGTACTATCGTCTATTTTGATGTAAAATAATCATGGCTTGCCTGTTAGCGCACCTCAAGGCCGTGCGACCGCCGCGCGACCCATGGCCGTTTATGGTAGCAATTATCTACAAGGAGGACATTTCTTATGAAGAAAATGGAAGATTATGTACGAAGCATTCCGGATTTTCCAGAAGAGGGAATTATTTTCCGGGACGTGACAAGCGTCTTGCAAGACCCGGACGGCCTTGCGTTGGCGATTGATTCCATGAAGCAGAAACTGGAAGGGATTGATTTTGACGTAATCGTGGGAACCGAGTCAAGAGGATTTATTTTTGGCGTTCCCATCGCGTATTCCTTACACAAGGGATTCGTTCCGGTTCGCAAGAAGGGGAAGTTGCCGATGGAAGTCATTTCCAAGGAATATGACTTGGAATACGGCAGTTCCGTGGTGGAGATGCACAAGGACTCCATCAAGCCGGGACAAAAGGTAGTCGTGGTGGACGACCTGATTGCGACGGGCGGCACCATCGAGGCAAGCATTCAGATGATTGAGGAACTGGGCGGCGAAGTAGTGAAAGTGATTTTCCTGATGGAACTGGCGGGGCTTAAGGGAAGAGAACGCCTGAAAGGCTACGATGTCGACAGCGTCATCATCTATGAGGGCAACTAAGTTACACGAAACCAATTATCAACGAAGGCATTCACAAAAAATCAGCCGCAGAGGTAAGGGAAACGGTATTTTAAGAGTGCCAAACAAAGGAAAAGGAGAAAGTGATGTTAGAAAAATGGTTTAAACTCAAAGAAAACAACACGAACGTCAGGACGGAAGTCATTGCCGGTCTCACGACATTTATGACGATGGCGTACATCCTGGCGGTCAACCCGAACATTTTGTCCGCGTCCGGCATGGACAGCCACGCCATATTGATGGCGACCGCGCTCGCGGCATTTATCGGCACGATTGCCATGGCACTCCTGGCCAACTATCCGTTCGCGCTCGCGCCGGGACTCGGACTCAACGCATATTTCGCCTACACGGTGTGCGGCGAGATGGGATATTCCTGGCAGGTCGCGCTTCTGGCCGTATTTGTGGAAGGCCTGATTTTCATCGTATTGTCCGTGACGAACGTACGTGAAGCAATCTTCAACGCGATTCCGACCCAATTGAAAAAGGGCGTTTCCGTGGGCATCGGCTTGTTTATCGCCTTTATCGGATTCCAGAACGCGGGCATCGTCGTAAACTCGGATTCCACGCTGGTTACCGTCATTGACTTCACGAAGGATTTCAATACGGCGGGCATCAGTGCCTTGTTGGCGATTATCGGTACCTTTATCATCGTCATCCTTCATGTAAAGAAGGTGAAAGGTTCCATCCTGATTGGCATTTTCGCCACCTGGATTCTCGGCATCATCTGCCAGTTGACGGGGCTTTACGCGGTAACTCCGGACGCGGGATACTACTCCCTGCTTCCTTCCTTTAGCACTTTCAATTTCGGTGCCATCGGACAAACTTTCGGTCAATGCTTCCGTGCCGATTTCTCTTCCGTTCGGATTACGGATTTCATCGTCATCGTTCTGGCTTTCTTGTTCGTGGACGTGTTTGACACGCTTGGAACCTTGATCGGCTGCGCAAACAAGGCCGACATGCTGGACAAAGACGGAAAGCTTCCTCGTATCAAGCCTGCATTGCTGGCAGACGCGATTGCGACCAGCGCGGGTGCGATCCTTGGTACTTCTACCACGACCACTTTTGTGGAGAGCTCCGCGGGCGTGGCCGAGGGCGGCAGAACCGGACTTGCATCTGTCGTTACCGGTTTGCTGTTCCTTGTATCCATCATTTTTGCCCCGATTTTTACGGCGATTCCTGGTTTCGCGACGGCTCCGGCTTTGTTATTCGTCGGATTCCTGATGATTTCGGCAGTCGTACAAATCGACTTTAACGATTTGACGGAAGCCGTTCCGGCATACCTTTGCCTGCTGGCCATGCCGCTTTTGTACAGCATTTCCGAAGGTATCGCGGTCGGCGTCATCTCCTACGTGATTATCAACGCCATATGCGGAAAGGCGAAGAAGATTACGCCGCTTATGTATGTTCTGGCAGTGCTGTTCGTCCTCAAGTACATCTTCTTGTAAAATGGGTTGACATAGCAGGACAAGCGGGGAGTTTCCAGTACGAAACTCCCGCGCCAAGTGTAATAGCAAGACAATGTAACAAACGCATTTGTACAAAATTTAAAACCGCTGATATACGTTTAGGGAGCCGCTCGTTTTCATGCGGCTCCCATTTTTTGCTCAAGAAATTACATTTTCTTTGGAAAGGACGACATGCGCCCTCTGCGCACGGTTTCGCAACCGCTTGGGGATATGAATCGTAAAATAGTCTTTTTATGTACATTGGTCATGATATGTAAAAATTTTCCACTCTATCATGATGCGGGCGTACCCGCTTCGCTCCACGCTACGTCATGCACCGCATGTTCGCATGGTCTTGGCATACCCAATACGCAGAAACCAGGTCTTCCCTCTCTCTGCCTTCTAATGCCGTTTGTCTTTTGTATTTATTTGGTACAATAACGTTTTTCACCAAACATTCTTTCAACCATGATGTTTGTCGTTTTTTCCTTGTACCAATTTTATCATGAATTCGCACCTAGTCCTTTCGGTAAAATGTGGGCGGCCCATTGCCCGCATTCATCTAAATGCTTGTTCTTATGACCGTAATTTAAATATTTTACTTTTACAACATTCACCGAATGTTCCTGGCATTTTTGCAGGAGCCGTTTCCACACATAAGACATGTCATACGTGCAGATTTTGTTTGGATCTAAGGCGGCAAAATATTTTTGCGGCCGATTTTTGCCTCTATTTTTCGGCAGCTTTGGCAAATACACGACCGCCGGTTTTTCTTCTTGTAAAAATCGGTTTAACTCTTTATTGACATAACTGGTCAAATGTTCTTGCAGTCGATGTATTTTCATCGTATATTTTTTAGAAGATTCCGCCGCCGTCCTTGGCTTCGCCGTATGTTGTTTTATCAAATCAAAAATCCTTGCCCGATAAACGTCAAACTCCGCCCCGTAGGCATGTCCCTCGTTTGTCAGGAGCATGGGGCATGTTCCAAACAAGATGCCCACATGATTTATGTAGTCAGAATGCGCCCGCGCGGCGACCTGGATTGTCGCCCGCAATTTTATGCGATTTTCCGCCGGATAAAGATTTACATAAATTTGGCTTTGGTATGTATTGTTATCCGTCAATGGAATGAATACGCGTTTTCTAGGTTCTTTTGTGGTAAAATAAATGCCACGGTTTGCGTAACGGTGCGTTCCTTTGGAAGAATAGAATCCTTCCACGGTCCTGACCGCCGGTTTCTTGTGGAGTTTCCGTACCTGGCGGCACAAATAGCGATGCAATTTACCATATGCTTCCATGCCCGCGGCTTTTGTGCTTGTTGCTTGTGCTCCTAACGCTTCTGTGTTTAAGGCTTCGGACAATTCCTCATAATGCCGCCGAATCGCGCCCGTCATCTTCCAATTTTGCAGCGGTGCCTGATTCAATATGCCAGAAAATGCCCCGTCTGTTTTTAATACGAAACGAAGATAATGCTTTTCTTCTTCGGTAAAATTTATATTTTGACTGACCCGCGCGCGTACGTCGGATTTTGTCTTTGCCCACCGGCTTCGGATATCACCCAATGCGTCAAAAATGGCCAGATTAAAATATACCGCCGGGATGCCAAGCTCGTCTCGAAGAGTGGAAGATGCCAATTCCTTTTGAATTGTATAACCGGGATAGAGCTTGGGCAGGGCGGAAATTCCACCGTACCGTTGATATACTTGCTTTTTAACCGCCTGATAATCCTTTGCAATGTCTAAAAGCTTTTGCATGTCTGCATTGAGAATAGGCTCCTTGTTGTATTGGCAGACGGTCTTTCGGATGGTCTTTGAATGCATGGAAAAAGTCCTCTCTCCCCGATTTCACGGCAAAATAATTTCAAATGCACGGAGCGGATGTGACTCCGCCCCATGCTCGTGTGAATCCGTAATCATTCATAGTTTTCCAACACTTTCGCAGATAACGAGATTAAGAAATATCTACTCACAGAAATACTTACTGCAACAACTGCAATACGCCCTGCGGAATCTGGTTCGCCTGTGCAAGCATCGCCTGGGAAGCCTGAACCAGGATGTTGTTCTTTGTGTAAGCCATCATTTCCTCTGCCATGTCAACGTCGCGGATGCGGCTCTCGGCAGCGGTCATGTTCTCGGTCGTCACGCTCAGATTGTTGATGGTGTGCTCCAGACGGTTCTGAATGGCACCCAAGTCACCACGAGTGGATGATACATAATTGATAGCACTCTTGATGGCATCAACAGCTTTCGCCGCGTCAGACTGGTTTGCGATATTGATATCGGCAATGCCCATGGCCTTCGTGTGCATGTCTTTTACATTCACGTTCAACTGATTGAAATCATCAGCCGTATCACCAATCTGCAACGTCAAAGCCTTTCCAGCATATGCGGACTGTGGCAATTCAATCTCAGCAGCAATGCGATTTTCTTTAACCATACCCGTCCCGCTATTATCATTTGATGTCAATGTGATTTTGTTTCCATCAACTGCAACATCAAACATCGCCGTAGTTCCATATTTTAAATTTGTACTGATTGCCGTTTTCAGCCGATCCATTACCGTACCTGTTTGGCTGGACGCTATACCACCGGAAATTCCGAGATCCGACAAATCTATTGCATAATGAGACTTATCAGAAACATACGTTCCATCTGTAAATTCAAAAGTAGTCCCATTAATCGTAACGGTATCTCCTTCTTTCAATTTCGTTACATCCATATCAAAAGAAACACTAGCTGCAGCTTCTTTACTAGTAGCATAAAACTGTTTCATTACGCTACCTTCTGTCTTCATGTCACAAACTCCATTCGTCTGCACGCCGCCAATGTATGCCTTATCTGCGGCTGCTGCACCATCCGCATCGCCTTTATAATTGGACAACGACTGAAATGTCAATGTTCCAATACCATTGCTGACACTTCCATTACCTACGGACCAAGTATCATTATTTGCATCTGAAAGTGCTAATGTTCCATTCGAAGAGGATACAGTAGCACCCATTTGTTTTACGATCGACGCAATTGCTTTTTCTTGTTTTTCCGCATCTGCCAAATCAGACTCTGTAGTAATAATGCTAGCCAAATTTATTATTGTCGTCTTGGCATCTGCTGGTGTCGGCGCCGTTCCTTGTCCATAAAAGAACTCGTAATTTTTATCACCAACAGTCAATGTATCTCCCACTTTCAACTTGCTGAAATCAATGTCAACACTTACTTGTGCTTGATGGCTAGAACCAACGCCAGTGCCGGTTGTCGGATTCTGCACTTGCCAGTTTGTTGTACCTGTAACTTTACCGCCTGCCGCAGCCTTGCTAACGGAAACCGCATAATCTGGATTAATAACCGTTCCATTTTCACCCGAATAATCTACCTGCGTGAATGTTATCTCGTTGGCTTTTCCTGTTGTAGGTGACATTTCCCACCAATGTCCATCAATTTTAACAAACGCACCGCCATCTGCCGTTGCTTTGGCATCCCATGCCGCCGTGGTGCCATCAGCACTTTTTGTTGCAACGGTATTATTTGTATTATCGCACTTTACAGCACCATTTTGTGTTTTTCCAGCCGTAAGAATTTGTGTTGCGATATCTGCTCCTGTTAATGCACCAGTACCTGTCTTTTTGACCGTCAATTTGGCATCACCAACTTGTACCGTGACCTGATTATCTCCTGATGAAATTGCTTCCACATTAATGTCATCAAAGCTAACCGTGAATGATGCGTTTGTTTGTGCCGTTGATACTGGTGGACGGTTCGTAATATATTTTGCCTCAAAAGCAGCAGCCGTTCCATTTGCAGAATACTCTTTCGTCGTAATATTACTAATTGCGCTAGCGTCACCAATATTGGTGGTTGCTTCTGCATCCAAAGACCCATCCAACAGATTAATCCCGTTGAAGTTCGTGCTATCAGCAATTCGGTTAATCTCGTCTTTCAAAGACGCGATTTCTTTCTGCAGATTCTCACGGTCTACTTCGTCGGCATACGTGCCGTTCGCGGACTGGTCAGCTAATTCTACCATACGATTCAACATGGAATGGATTTCCGTCATAGCACCTTCAGCCGTCTGCACCAAAGAAATACCGTCATTGGCGTTCTTCTGAGCAGTCTTCAGCCCTGTAATCTGCGCGCGCATTTTTTCGGAAATGGCCAAGCCT
>CATLEQ010000133.1 GCA_949915905.1 uncultured Lachnospiraceae bacterium
TATACCTCGCCGGTGTTAAAAGAGGTGGTCGAGGATAGTTACCATCGGCTGATTGGGCCGGCAATTGAGCGCGAGATTCGCAACGAACTGACCGAGAAGGCGGAGGACGGCGCCATCGAGGTTTTCGGAAAAAACCTGCACCAGCTTTTGATGCAGCCGCCGATTAGCGGGCATGTGGTGCTGGGGTGGGATCCGGCCTTCCGCACGGGTTGTAAGCTGGCGGTGGTGGATGCCACCGGCAAGGTGCTGGGGACGACCGTCATTTATCCGACGGCCCCGACTTCCGAGGCGAAGATTAAGGCCTCCAAGGATTTGTTGAAAAAGATTATTCCGAAATATAATATTTCGTTAATTTCATTGGGAAACGGAACGGCTTCGCGTGAGTCCGAGCAGTTTATCGTGGAGCTGTTAAAGGAGATTCCGCAGAAGGTACAGTATGTCATTGTCAATGAGGCCGGGGCCTCGGTGTATTCGGCCAGCAAGCTGGCGACGGAGGAATTTCCGAAATTCGACGTGGGACAAAGGAGCGCCACGTCGATTGCCAGAAGGCTGCAGGATCCGTTAGCCGAGTTGGTTAAGATTGATCCGAAGTCCATCGGCGTAGGCCAGTACCAGCACGACATGAACCAGAAGAAGCTGGGCGAGTCGTTAGGCGGCGTGGTGGAGGATTGCGTAAACAAGGTCGGCGTGGATTTAAATACCGCTTCCGCTCCGCTTTTGGCCTATATTTCCGGCATCAGCAGCACGCTGGCCAAAAATATCGTGGCTTATCGCGAGGAAAACGGCCGTTTTGCAAACCGCAGGCAGCTTTTGAAGGTGCCGAAACTCGGACCGAAAGCATTTGAGCAGTGCGCGGGCTTCATGCGCATTTCGGGCGGGGACAATCCTTTGGACGCGACGGGCGTGCATCCGGAGTCTTACGCGGCGGCGGAAAGATTATTGAAAAAGCAGGGATTTGCCCTGGAGGACTTAAGCGGCGGCAAGCTGGTGGGATTGTCCTTGACCATCAAGGACTATAAAAAATTGGCGGAAGAGCTGGGAATCGGAGAGATTACCCTGCGCGATATCGTGAAGGAGTTGGAGAAACCCGCGCGCGACCCGCGTGACGAGATGCCGCGTCCCATCCTGCGCACGGACGTGCTGGACATGAAGGACTTGAAGGAGGGCATGGTGCTTAAGGGTACGGTGCGCAACGTCATTGATTTCGGCGTGTTCGTGGATATCGGCGTGCACCAGGACGGATTGGTACACATTTCTCAGATTACCGACCGCTATATTAAGCACCCGCTGGAGGTGGTGAGCGTCGGCGACATCGTGGACGTGAAGGTCATGAGCGTGGATATGAAGAAAAAAAGAATTCAGCTTACGATGCGGATGTGAAAAAGGGTGACAATTCGGACTTGGCCGAACGGTTACGAAAAGGGAGGTATTAGTTATGGCATTACCGGCAGGACAAGCGCGGTATACATTTCGGGATTGTCTTACATGGAGTGAGGATGAGCATATGGAAATCATCAATGGCGAGGCGTTTATGATGGCAACGCCATCCAGGAGGCACCAGGAAATCTGCTTCGAAATCGGACGGCAGCTTGGTAATTATCTGGAAGGGAAGCAGTGCAGGGTCTATCTGGCACCGTTTGGCGTCCGCCTGTTTGAGCGGGAGGGAGACAGGCCGGAAGACGTGGATACGGTGGTCGAGCCGGATATTTCCGTCGTGTGTGATAGGAGCAAATTGGATAAACGCGGGTGCAAGGGCGCGCCGGACTTTATTGCGGAAGTCCTCTCCCCTTCCACGCAGCGGCAGGATCAGCTGGTAAAACTAAATCTCTACCAGCGGGCCGGGGTGCGGGAATACTGGATCGTGGATCCTGAAAATAGGACGATTCGCGTCATGCTCCGAACGGATGCCGGCATCTTGCAGATCCATGAAGTGTATAAACAAGACGAAGTGGCGAAAGTCAACGTGCTTGACGGGTGCTTTGTCGAACTGGGCAAGGTGTTTGCTGATTGATCGTGAATCGTAAGTGCGCCCAATTAGTTTGCCCTGGTTTGTTTGCGGACTTGTTCCCGGTATTCCTTTGGGGACAGTCCGTATTCTTTTTTGAATGCGCGGAAGAAGCTGGAGTAGTCCTTAAACCCGCACAATAAGTAGGCGTCCGTGATGCTGGTCTGGCCAAGAATCGCGTCGCGGCACATGGCGAGGCGTTTTTTCGTGATGAACTGGTGGACGGACAGTCCCAGGTTTTCCTTGAAAACGTGGGCGATGTGGTACTTGTTGACAAAAAATATCCCGGCAAGCCGGTCGAGCGACAGTTCCTCGTCTAAGTGGTCTTCGATGTAAAGCATTACTTTTTGGTATAAATCTTGTTCTTCGTGGGGCATGCTTGGGTGCTCCATCTCGTAAATCGTGCGGTTCAAGTGGAGTATCAGGTCATTGACGCAGAGTGAAATCTTCGCGCTTTTGCCAAAACGGTTGGAATGCTGCTCTTCAATCAGCCGAAAGGCCTTGGATTGTAAGGCGTTTAAGGCAAGTGCGTCATAATGGTGGATGTAATGCTTCGTAATCGCGACATGCTGCATCAGGTAGACGTAGTCGGGTGAGAGGTTTAAAAGCAGGTTGCAATATTCTTGTGAAATCCAGAAGACAAAACGACGGTAGGGTGCGTTTTCGCTGCGGAGAAGGGCATGATGGGCAACGCCGGGGGGAATTAAAATCACGTCTCCCGGCGTTAATTCATATAATTTGCCTTGTATATACATAGAAATGTCCCCTTCGAGGAAAAAATAAAATTCATAATAGTCATGCGTGTGGTCTTTTACACCGGAAAAATGGCTGTCGCTGTAATAATAGATTTCGAAATGCTTTTCCAACATGTACTGGCGGGTGTTGAAAGTGGTTTGTAAATTTTTTTTCATAAGAAGAATCCCTTTCCGTTTGATTGCGTCTTTTGTATCATAGGGAACTTCGTTCCCTATGATACAACCCTCCGGGGGAGGCGCACTTCGCGCTTAAGGAAAATGGCTGCTGGCGCAGCCGCGCTCCGGCGCGAGAGTCCGGCAAGCCGGACTCTTTATACTATAGCATGAAACCGCAACTTTTGCAATGTAAACAACAACCTTGCCAATTGGATTTTTTTGTAAAAAAAGTATAATTAAATCAGTGCACGAAATACTGTTGATATGTTATTTGTGAAAGTATCACTGGCATGGGCAGTAGTAGGATGAAAGAGAAACGGAAAGAAAATCAAAAAACGAACAAAGAAAGCGAGGACAAGTATTATGGAAATGACATTGAGGTGGTATGGCTCCAAGTTTGACACGGTGACCTTGAAGCAAATCAGACAGATTCCGGGCGTGACGGGGGTTATCACGACGTTGTACGACACCCAGCCGGGCGAAGTGTGGAGCCGCGAGCGTATCCGTGCCATGATTGACGAGGTCGAGGCGGCAGGCTTGCACATTGCGGGCATCGAGAGCGTGAACATTCATGACGCGATTAAGACGGGCGCGCCGGAGCGTGACCAGTACATCGCGAATTATATCGAGACGTTGGAAAACCTGGCTGCCGAGGGGCTGCACCTGGTATGTTACAACTTCATGCCGGTATTTGACTGGACGCGTACCGAATTGGCGCGTATGAGGCCGGACGGCTCGACGGTGCTTGCCTACACCCAGGAGGCGGTTGACAATCTCGACCCGGAGAAGATGTTCGAGTCCATTTCCGGTGACATGAACGGAACCGTGATGCCGGGCTGGGAGCCGGAGCGTATGGCGAAGGTGAAAGAATTGTTCGAGATGTACAAGGACATCGACGATGAAAAATTATTTGAGAATTTGAAATACTTCCTTGAGAAGATCATGCCGACTTGTGACAAATGCGACATCAATATGGCGATTCACCCGGACGACCCGGCGTGGAGCGTGTTCGGACTTCCGCGCATCATCATCAATAAGGAAAATATTTTGCGCATGATGAAGATGGTGGACAACCCGCACAACGGCGTGACGTTTTGTTCCGGTTCTTATGGCACGAACTTGAATAACGACCTGCCGGACATGATTCGTTCTTTGAAGGGCAGGATTCATTTCGCGCATGTGCGCAACCTGAAATTCATTACGCCGACGAACTTTGAGGAGGCGGCTCACTTGTCCTCAGACGGAACATTCGACATGTATGAGATCATGAAGGCGTTGTACGAGATTGGCTTTGACGGCCCGATCCGCCCCGACCATGGACGTATGATTTGGGACGAGGTGGCGATGCCGGGATATGGCTTGTACGACAGGGCGCTTGGCGCGACATATTTGAACGGACTTTGGGAAGCGATTGAGAAAGGAGCAAAAAGGTCATGAAATTAAGTTCACAAGGATTGCAGGAAAAGGCACAGTGGGAGGCGGCCGGGTATGATTTGCCGAAGTTTGACCGCGAGGCGGTAACAAAGGCGACGAAGGAAAACCCGTTCTGGGTTCATTTTGGGGCGGGAAACATTTTCCGCGCGTTCCAGGCGAACGTCGTGCAGAATTTGTTAAATGACGGCGTGATTGACCGTGGCCTGGTCGTGGCGGAGGGCTTCGACTATGAGATTATCGAAAAAATGTATCGTCCGCACGACAACTATTCCGTTCTGGTCACGTTAAAGGCGGACGGGACGATTGCCAAGACCGTGGTCGGCAGCGTGGTCGAGTCTTGTATCGTGGATTCGGAAAACGACGCGGAGTTTGGACGCCTGAAAGAGATTTTTGAGAAGGATTCCCTTCAGATGGTGTCATTCACGATTACGGAAAAGGGCTACAGCTTGGTAAACGGCAAGGGCGAGCTTCTTCCTTCCGTCGTGGAAGATTTTGCAAACGGCCCGGCCAAGCCGGTGAGTTATATCGGCAAGGTGGCCTCCCTTTTGTATACCCGTTATCAGGCGGGCGAGAAGCCGGTGGCCATGGTCAGCATGGACAACTGCTCACACAACGGAGACAAGCTGTATGCCGCGATCAACGCGTTTGCCGAGAAATGGATCGAGAACGGCGTGGCCGACAAGGGATTTTTAACCTACGTCAATTCCAAGGACAAGGTAAGCTTCCCGTGGAGCATGATTGACAAAATCACGCCCCGTCCGGACGCGTCCGTGGAGAAGATATTAAACGGTGACAACATTGACGAACTGGAACCGGTCATCACCTCCAAAAACACCTACGTGGCACCGTTCGTCAATGCGGAAGAGTGCGAGTACCTCGTGATTGAGGATGCGTTCCCGAACGGCAGGCCGGAATTGGAAAAGGGCGGACTGATGTTTACCGAGCGCGAGACGGTGGACAAGGTGGAGAAGATGAAGGTTTGTACTTGCTTAAATCCGTTGCACACGACGTTGGCAGTGTTCGGCTGCGTGCTTGGCTATGACCTGATTTCCAAGGAGATGAAGGACGCGACGCTGAAGCGTCTGGTAGAGATTATCGGTTATGAGGAGGGACTTCCGGTGGTGGTAAATCCGGGCGTGCTTGACCCGAAGGAATTCATTGACACCGTGTTGAATGTCCGAATTCCGAATCCGTTCATGCCGGATACCCCGCAGCGTATCGCGACCGACACGTCCCAGAAGCTGGCGATTCGTTTCGGTGAGACCATCAAGGCTTATGCGGCTTCTGATAAATTAGACGTGGCCGACTTGAAGAGGATTCCGTTGGTGTTCGCCGGGTGGCTTAGGTATTTGATGGCGGTGGACGATGAGGGCAACAAGTTCGAACTGAGCCCCGACCCGCTTCTGGATACGGTATGCCCCTACGTGGCGGACTTCAAGCTGGGCGAGGAGGCGGACGTGGAAGGTGCCTTGAAGCCGGTGCTGGAAAATGCCAAGATTTTCGGCGTGAATCTCTACGAGGTAGGTCTGGCCGACAAGGTGTGCGCTTATTTCAAAGAAATGATTGCCGGAACCGGCGCGGTGCGTGCGACATTGGAGAAGTACGTATAATACTAGGATTGCGAGAGCGCGTAGCAATCCGTAGTATGATGAGGAGGAGAAGAATGAAACAGTTTATGGATGAAGATTTTTTGCTGTCTACCAAGACGGCGAAAAAGCTATATCATGAATACGCGGCCGTGATGCCGATTTTGGACTACCACTGCCATTTGAACCCGCAGGAGATTTACGAAGACCGCAAATTTGAAAATATCACGCAGGTCTGGCTGGGCGGCGACCATTACAAATGGCGTCAGATGCGCTCGAACGGCGTGGAGGAGAAGTATATTACCGGTGATGCTTCCGACCGGGAGAAATTCCAGAAATGGGCGGAGACGTTGGAGATGGCGATTGGCAATCCACTCTATCACTGGAGCCATTTGGAGTTAAAGCGGTATTTTGGTTATGACGGGTATTTGAGCGGAGACACCGCGGAGGAAGTCTGGAATCTGTGCAACGCGAAATTGCAGGCGGGATTAAGTGCCCGCAGCCTGATTAAAATGTCAAATGTGACACTGGTGTGCACGACGGACGATCCGGTGGATTCTCTGGAGTGGCACCAGAAAATCAAGGCCGACGAAAGCTTTGACGTGCAAGTGCTCCCCGCGTGGCGGCCGGACAAGGCGGTCGCCTTGGAAAAGAAGGACTACCTTGATTATCTGGCGAAGCTTGGCGAAGTGAGCGGGATAAAGGTTGACAGCTTTGAAAACCTGATGGCGGCACTGAAAAATCGAATGGATTATTTTGCAGAAAATGGTTGCTCTGTGTCCGATCATGGGTTAGAATATGTGATGTACAATCCGGCAAGTGCCGAAGAGGTGGAAGCGATTTTTGCTAAAAGGCTGGCCGGCGAAACGGTGAGCCGCGAGGAAGAATTGAAGTTCAAGACGGCCTGCATGGTGACGCTTGGCAGGGAATACGCGAAGAAGGGCTGGGTCATGCAGTTGCATTACGGCGTGAAGCGGGACAACAACGTGAGCGTCTTTACCAAGTTGGGGCCGGACACGGGCGTGGACTGCATCAGCAACCATACGCCGTCCGCGGAACTGGCGGATTTCTTAAACGCCTTGGCGGTGACGGACGAATTGCCGAAGACGATTATTTATTCGCTCAACCCGATTGACAACGCGGCAATTGGCACCGTGATTGGTTGCTTCCAGAATGCGGATGCCATCGGCAAGGTACAGCAGGGAAGCGCGTGGTGGTTCAATGACAATAAGACGGGCATGATCGAGCAGATGACGTCGCTTGCGAACCTCGGACTGCTGGGCAACTTTGTCGGCATGCTGACCGATTCGCGGAGTTTCTTGTCATACACGAGGCATGAGTATTTCCGCAGAATCATGTGCGAGCTGATTGGCGGCTGGGTGGAAAATGGCGAGTATCCGGCAGATTATAAGACGTTGAAGAAAATTGTCAAGGGAATATCTTATAATAATGCGGTGAGGTACTTTGGATTCGATTTATAATGGGAGGGTAAAAAATGAACGAGGTATTACAAAAAATTCATGAGACCGGCATCATCCCGGTCGTGGTATTAAATGACGCGAAGGACGCGGCACCGCTTGCGAAGGCGTTGTGCGAGGGCGGACTGCCGTGCGCGGAAGTGACGTTTCGGACGGCGGCCGCGGAAGAGTCCATCCGCATCATGACGAGCGAGTATCCGGACATGTTCGTGGGGGCGGGCACCGTCCTTACGACGGAGCAGGTTGACAGGGCCGTGGCGGCGGGCGCGAAGTTTATCGTAAGCCCGGGCCTGAACCCGAAGGTGGTAAAATATTGTCTGGATAAGAACATCCCGATTACGCCGGGCGTCGTGACGCCGAGCGAGGTGGAGCAGGCTATCGAGCTGGGACTGGAAATCGTAAAATTCTTCCCGGCGGAACCGGCAGGCGGCCTGAACATGATCAAGGCGATGGCGGCTCCGTACGTGAACATGAAGTTCATGCCGACCGGCGGCATCAGCCCGAAGAATGTCAGGGAATACCTGGCATGCGACAAGATTTGGGCTTGCGGCGGAAGCTGGATGGTAAAAGGAAGCCTGGTTGACGCGGGTGACTTTGACAAGATTAAGGAGATGACCGCCGAGGCCGTTCAAATCGTGAAGGAGTGCCGGGGATAAAACCCTTTGGCAGATACTAATATAATCCCTATTTTTGTCCGCGAAAGCGGACTGCCATGAAAAGGAATAAAGCTGTCACAAACGTGGCAGCTTTATTCCCGTGAGCAACGAGCCAAAGTCATGCTTGCATGACCTTGGCGACTGCCGCGAGGGTGAGAACCCCCGCAGTTTGCTGTGGGGGGGTCACTTCAAATATGGAGGTAAAATCATGGAACAAAAAAAAGAGTTTGATTTGTTGACTTTAGGTGAGATTTTGCTGCGTCTTTCGCCGCCGTCGAACGAGCGCATCGTGCGTGACAGCGTGCTGGAGCGGCAGGTGGGCGGGGCGGAACTGAACGTGGCCTCGGTCGTGTCCCTGATGGGGCTTCGTTCCGGCGTGATTAGCCGCATCCCGAACACGAGCATCGGCATTTATGCCAAGAACAAGCTGCGTTTTATCGGTGTGAGCGATGATTACTTAGTATATGACGATGACGACGAGGCCCGGCTGGGCGTGTATTATTATGAAAACGGCGCATACCCGCGCAAGCCGGAAGTCGTCTATGACCGCCGTAATTCGTCGATGACGCGCCTTAAGGCGGAGGAATTGCCGGAAAGCATTTACTCGTCCACGCGCTGTTTCCACACGTCCGGCATCACGCTGGCGTTGAGCCGGCAGTGCCGGGAGACGGCGGTGGAAATGATTAAGAGATTTAAGGAGCATGGGACGGTAATTTCCTTTGACGTGAATTTCCGGGGAAATCTTTGGAGCGGGGAAGAGGCACGGGCGTGCATTGAGACGATATTGCCTTACGTGGACATTTTCTTCTGCTCCGAGGATACGGCACGCCTGACGTTCGGCAAGGAGGGCGACGTAAAGACGATGATGAAAAGCTTTACGGACGACTATGACATTTCCGTCGTGGCGGCCACGCGGCGGACGGTGCACAGCC
>CATLEQ010000134.1 GCA_949915905.1 uncultured Lachnospiraceae bacterium
GGAAGGAATGAGGAGAGGGACAAGCCGGTCATCGTATTTGTCCATGGAGGAAGCTTTACTTCGGGCGGCAGCTCGTGCGAGGTATATAATGGAGAGGAGATTGCCAGAAAAGGCGCGGTATTTGTCAGTATAAATTATCGAGTCGGCGTGTTTGGCTATTTATCCACCTCGGAAATGTTGGCGGAAGATCCTTCCGCGGGCAATTTTGGAATGATGGACCAGTTGAAGGCGCTGCAGTGGGTTAAGGAGAATATTGCGGCTTTCGGCGGAAATCCGAATAACGTAACTTTGATGGGGCAGTCCGCGGGAGCCGGTTCGGTACAGGCTTTGATTGCGTCCCCGGCATCGGAGGGGTTATTTGCTCATGCGGTAACCGAAAGCTATGATTCCATTTCTGCCAATCCTTATGCTACGGCACAAGAAAAGGCAAAACTGGGAGATGAGGCCACTGAAGGAAAAAGCTTGGAAGAGCTGCGCGAAATGTCGGCGAGAGATTTGCTGCAAATCAGTTGGAACATGTTGGTAAAAGGACAAGCCGGTCCATGCATTGACGGCGTTCTTTTGACAAAATCCTATGAGGAGGCGTTGGCCGACGGAAGTGCCGTGGACGTGGACATTATGACCGGGATGACGAGCAATGACGAGACGCCGGAAAGTATGATTCAATGCGATTCCTTTATGTTCCCGACACAATTTTCCGAGGAGGTTTCCAAAACGGACGGATTGATGGCGGTACAAAACTTTGTCAGTCTGGCCAAGGCGCATTCCGGTACTTGCGCGGGAAAGGTGTATTTGTATAATTTTTCCCACTCCATGCCAATGAATGCAGAGGAGAACGGAGCGTTTCATTCTTCAGAAATCCCTTATTTTCTGAATTATTTCACGCCTGTGAGAAAAGAGGCCTGGCAGCAGGAGGATTTTGATTTGGGAGACGTGATGTCAGATTACCTGGTGAATTTCGCCAGAACCGGCAATCCGAACGGCGAAGGCCTTGTGGAATGGCCGGCGAACGAGGGCGACTTTACCTATATGAACTTGGATACCACCTGCGAGATGAAGACGGTTTCAGACAAGGCGAAGGAAGAAGCAAAAGAAAAATATGAAGAATTGCGTTATTTGTTCAAGTAGAATGGATAGAAATCAATAAAAAATGATTGAGGGTCAATTCCCATGGGGATTTACGGATATCGTGCTCTTCCGATTCGGGAGCATTTGTTTCATCAAGGATAAATTGACGGAAAAATGATTCAAAAATTGCATGAAGGAAAATAAGCGGGAGATTCCCTCCTTTTGTCGGGCGTGGTATGATAGGGGATTGACGGAGAATGAAAGTGACGGGGGCAATGCAATCGCGGTGAAGGACCGATATCCGTCCATGCATCTGAACATCCGCTATCAGAGGATGTTTGCGGGGGCGTTCATGTATGCGTTCGGCAACCATGTCGGGATTGAGTGGAACGAGACGAGGGGCATGGCGTCCGGGGCTTCGGTGCAGGCGGACGTGGACGGGCGATATATGAGCGGCCGGTATTTTGGCTGGGGAATCGCCCACGAAATCGGGCACTGCATCAACCAGGGAGCCTACGCGGTGGCGGAGGTCACGAACAATTATTATTCCGTGCTGGCACAAGCGCGAGATACCAGCGATAGCGTGCGGTTCCAATATGACAAGGTCTATGAGAAGGTGATGTCCGGCACGAAGGGAAGTGCTTCCAACGTGTTCACGCAGCTGGGGATGTACTGGCAGCTTCACCTGGCCTATGACGACGGCTATAACTACAAGACTTACGACAACTATAATGAGCAGCTTAAGAATCTGTTCTTTGCCCGGGTGGACACCTACGCGAGGGACGCGGCGAAGGCGCCCGCGCCGGGAGGAATCGCGCTGGTGCTGACCGGTGATACGGACCAGAACCTGATGCGGCTTTCCTGCGCGGCGGCCGAAAGGAATTTGTTGGCGTTTTTTGAACGCTGGGGCATGACGGCGAACGAGGGGACAAAACAGTATGCCGGGCAGTTCACGGAGGAGACGAGGGCGATTTATTATGTGGACGACGACTCCCGCGTATTTCGGCTGACGCATGAGGGCAGCAGGCTTTTGGCGGACGGCACGACGGAAGTGCTCTCGGCCGCGATGTCCGCGCAGATTGACGCGAATGCCAAAAACAGGGTGAATTTCCAGTTCGTGCTGACAGAGGCGGGCAGGGACGACATTCTCGGATACGAGATTGTGCGCTGCACCACGTCCGGCGGTGTGGCGGAGAAAATGGTCGTGGGCTTTACGACGAAAGAAACGTTTGGCGACCTTGTGACGACGATGAACAACCGCGTGGTGACTTACGAGGTCACGGCAATTGACAAATATCTGAACCGTTCGGCGGTATTGACGTTGGATCCGCTGAAAATCGAGCATAACGGCAATATTGACAAGGCAGGGTGGACGGTAAGCGCAAGCGGCATCGCGTCGGTGGAAGAGGATTACAACGGAAGCGAAGAAGATCCGTGCGCGAAAACGCCGGAGAAAGCAATCGACAAGGCGATTGACAATAACGGCGACACGACCTATCTTGGCACGGCGGGACAGAACGCGTGGACGGTTTATTTCAGCAGTCCGACAAAAGGAAACTTGGCGGCCTACGACACGACGGCGATGCGGCTTGTGATTAGGAACAAGGAAGGAAAGCAGATTGCGATTACGGAGCTGGACGTTCTGGGCGTGACCGGGGATAACGTGGAGTTACAGAGCACCTTGAACGGGACTCCGGCCATCGGAAGGCTGACGGCGGATTATAAGTATGGGCCGGGCGAGGGTGACGTAATCCCGGCAGAATCCATTATATTTACCGGAATCTATAAGGGAAATCCGGCCTATAACGTGGTGCTTCTATATGACCAGGACGGCAACATCGTCAGCGGGACAAGCGCGGACGGGGCGCAGAAAGCCTATCATGTCATCCAGGCGAACGTGCCGGATGACGGAGAAATTCAGGAGGTTTACGACGGAACGTGGATTTACTGGATCGAGCCGCAGGACACGGTGGATTTGGCGGCGTTGACCAGGGTGCGGGTGGAATTGTACCGCGTGGATGACGCCACGACCAACCAGGGACAGCGGTTGGTCAGTGATTCTTTTTTCGCGGACGTGGAAGCGAATGGCTTGGAGGAATTGAGGCCGATTACCCTGACTTCGAACCAGGGCGGCGTTCGCGTTTATCGTGATATTGCCGTTGCAGGTGCACAAAGATGTATTTTGTCAGCATGGCTGACTTGTGCGCCGCCACAAGAACGCCGGTGGCGTTCTTGAATGAAAAATAAGACTTTGGGGTGCCTTTCTTGCGGAGGGTGCCCTAAACGGCAGTGACGGAATGAAATGTGGAAGGAGAAAGACGATGAAGCGACAAGCGGTAAATCCATATTTGCCAGGATACGAATATATTCCAGACGGGGAGCCTTATGAATTTGACGGCAGGATTTACGTGTATGGTTCCCACGACGGCTTTGGCAGTCCAATTTTTTGTGTCAATGACTATGTATGCTGGTCGGCGTCGGTGGACGACTTGGGCGACTGGCGGTACGAGGGAATCATTTACCGAAAAAAACAAGATCCAAAGAACCGCCTGGGGCTTCGGCTTTTGTTCGCTCCGGACGTGGCGCGTGGTGCGGACGGGAGGTTTTACCTATATTACGCATTTGATTTCATGGGCATAATGGGCGTGGCGGTGAGCGACCGCCCGGCGGGGCCGTATGCGTTTTATGGCCACGTGCATTATGCGGATGGCACGGTTTGGGGGCATAAGAAGGGCGATTCATTTCCCTTCGACCCAGGGGTGCTCGTGGATGACGACGGACGCGTGTTCCTATATTCGGGATTTTACACGAAGATGCCCTCCATCGTGACCGGAGGGCGCACGCTGCGCTATGAGGGCGGCTACGTGCTGGAGCTGGAGCCGGACATGGTGACGGTCAAGACCCCGGAGAAGTTATTGTTTCCCAAGGAGGGCGCGGGCTCCTTTGCAGACCACGAGTTTTTCGAGGCCAGTTCCATCCGCAAATATGAGGGAAAATATTATTTCGTCTATTCTTCCCGCCACAACCACGAGCTTTGCTATGCCGTAAGCGACCATCCGGACGAGGATTTCGTGTACGGGGGAACGCTGATCAGCAACGGGGACTTGTTTCTGGACGGGAACGAGGACGAGGGGCACGCGAAGAATTACATTGGCAATAATCACGGGGGCATGCTCTGCCTGGATGGGCAGTACTATATCTTTTATCACCGGCACACGAACCGCAGTTCCTATGCCCGCCAGACTTGTGCGGAAATGTTGCGGCGCGGGGAGGACGGCGGATTTTGTCAGGCCGAGATGACGAGCTGCGGACTAAACGGCGGGCCGCTCCTTGGGGAGGGGCACTATGAGGCGCGAATTGCCTGCAACCTCTGGAGCGCGCGGGGAACCGGGCGTTACGACGTGTCATTTGCGCGGCTTCGCTACGCGAAACACCCCTTCATCACGCAGGATAAACGGGACGGGGACGAGACGGCGGTGCAATACATTGCCAACATGAGGGACGGGGTCGTGGCCGGGTACAAGTATTTTGACATGGGGAAGGCGCGGGGACTTTCGGTCGAGGTTTCGGGAAGCGCGAACGGGGTGTTTCGCGTGTATTGTGACGAGGCGTTTTGCCACCTTGTCGCGGAGGTGCCAATTGACGTCCACGGGAGGGAAGTCAAAGAATGTTCGGCAAAGCTTGGGCGGGAGAAGCTGACCGCGGACGTGGTGCCATTATATTTCAAATACGTGGGGCAGGGAAAACTGAACTTTTATGGATTTTCATTTCGGGCGGGCTGTCGGGAAATGGATAGTTCCAAATAGGGGTCGATGTGACTCGCATGAGTCACATCGGCCCCTGAAGTTTTTTTCCAAAAAAAGGAAAAATGGCTGATTAACAACCACTTTTTCCTATTATATGTTATAATATAACATCAATTGGATCTTTGCAGAAAAATTTGCTTAACGAACTGGTGTATGGTATACTCTGTAGACAAAGGATAAGTGATGGGGATGTGAAATCGATATTTAGGACAGAAGGAAAGGAACTGGATTCATGTTTTTACATCAAGAAAAATGGCGACTGAGTGTACGAAGTTATAGGGTTGGATTGGCGGCGGCAATTGCCGTGTTAGTGCTTCTTGTTTCAGGGTGTGGCGATGCATTGGTGAGAGAAGGCGGTGCGAAAAATGTAAATGAAAACGGTGAGATGCAGAACGATACGAGAAATTCAGTGGCAGGGCTGGATTCGGAATCAGACGGGAAGCCAGACCCGGAGGCGGAAAAAATCATAAAACTTTGTCAGGAATTTTATGAAAAAGCGGCAGAGGAAGACGAACTTGATGATTTGGAAGTGATACGAGATATCGTGGAGAGCTTGGGAGAACACGGGTATGCGGCCGTTGATAGTAAGAATCAGGTCAATATGACTGAGGCGGAGCAGGTGATACGTTTTTGTGAAAATGTGGAGAAAAAGGCTGAAAGCACACTGACGGTAATAGAAGTCACGGATTCGGGGGGATTTATTAAGTTTGACTTGCAAACGCAAGAAGGAAGCGTGGACGTGGCCAGGGCTTTTTATCGCTTGGAAAATGATACGATGAAAAAAATGTCGGCAGTTGAATATGAGGCAAGCGAGTGGCAATATACGAAGGACGGGTATCTGCTGTTTTCAGGTGCGTGGTTTTCAGAGGAATCATATATGTTTACCATGAGCAATGCGAAAGAGCAGGTTGCGTTTCGGGTATTGCCGCTGGGTGACAAGTGCAGAGAGCTAAACCGTAACTATTTGCTTCCCATTTCCTATGAGCGAAATAACATGTTTCTTGTTGATTGGAGCGAGGAAGATTATGGTGAGCTGGATTTTTATGATTTATATGACGCTTTGTATCCCATGGTAAATGGAGAACCGTTGCCTTATGAGGTGGCGGATAATCTGGATGGCGGCACGATTTATCAGATACCGAAAGCAGAGTTTGAAAAAGTCATTATGGCGTATTTTCAGATTGACAGTGAAACCTTGCAGTCAAAAACGGTTTATGATGCAGAAACCGAGACGTATGAATATAGGCCGAGAGGACGGTACGAGGTGGAGTTTCCCGAATACCCCTACTCTGAAGTGACGGCGTATACGGAAAATGAGGATGGAACTGTCACGCTTACGGTTGGCGTGGTATTTCCGGCGGCGGGGATTTCTAAAGTATACACGCATGAGGTGGTGGTTCGTCCGTTTGAGGGCGGCAAGGTACAATATGTCTCCAATCGGGTCATACATTCGGAAGAGGATGTTGAAAAGACGTGGCATACGCCTCGTCTGACCGGGGAGGAACGGCAGAGGTTATTTTCCGTGAACGATAACCTTGAGATTTCAGATGAATTAATGTATCGAATGAAAGTGCAGATTGCAGGGGCCGGGGAAACGGTAATTGATGCGTCCCGCTACTGTGTGATGGAACATTACCAGGAGATGGAGCGGTTCCTTTTAGAATGCGAGCAAGGGAAAAAAGGAGAGGTTGTTTTGTACAAGGTCTGTCGGGACGGAGCGGTTTCCCGGCAGAAATTTTATTATGACGGGACGGACATGTATCTGTCGACGGCGAGGGTGACATGGAGGGGAAAAAGCACCCCGGTGATTTCCGATGTCACTCACATGGAAATTGAAACCTGGAATTATACGGAAAAAGGTTGGTTTTGTTATGAATTGTCCGTGCCAAAACCACCGGAAGTGACGGAAATCGTAGATGGAAGCTGCATGGTCAGGGTGCGGCCTTTGTCAAACGAGTGTCTTGCGTGGTCGGAAAAATGCGTGCTCCCTTTGGGATATCAAGGAAATAATTTGCTCTGCTCAAATTGGGACGCGGCGCATATGGAGGGGTTGGACTACAACGCGATATACGAATATTTGTATGCAATGGAATGTGGAGAGCGTTTTGAACCGGAAAACAGTAGTTTTTCAGGGATGAATGAGGAGAAGTATTTTACACAAGTGGACGTGGGAGGGGTGTCGAATTATCGGATTCCGGCGGCGGAGTTTGAAGGCTTGCTGATGGAATATCTTCCGGTTACCGCAGAGCAGCTTCGCAGGTGGGCGGTATTTGACGAGGAAAGTCAGACTTATGCATGGGCGAGGATGGGATGCATGAATGTTTCGCCCACGGTATTTTCCACTTCTTTGCCGGAAGTCGTTCGTGTGGAAGAAAATGGGGATGGTACAATCACCCTGACGGTGGACGCGGTGTGTGATATGACGATGTGCAATGATGCCGTCATAACCCACCAGCTTATGATACGATGCAGGGAAGATGGCAGCTTTCAGTATCTGGGCAATCAGATTTTAAATGATGGGGTTTTGAATATCCCGGAGTATCAATATCGGTTAAGGTAAGGGACATGTTGTTGCTCTAAATACGTGGCAATCAGCACGTGTAAAACTTCCTCGCGTCCCTCTTCTATTGACAATATTCTACTTGTGGAATATAATAAATGTGCAGGATGGAACAGAGCAAGGAGGACGCATCGTATGTTAAAGCACGGCATTTTAGGGCTACTTAATTATAATGAAATGACCGGGTATGAAATTATGGAAATTTTTCGAGATTCCCTAAATTATTTCTGGGATGCGAAAACCAGCCAGATTTATAGAGAGCTTCAAGGGCTGGAACAAAAGGAATGGGTAAACAAAACGGTTGTTTTGCAAAACGGAAAGCCAGATAAAAACGTCTATTCCATCACGGCAATGGGGCGGGAGGAACTACTGCGATGGCTTGCAGATGGTGACTTGGGGTTGAGGGTCAAGACACCGATTTTGATGAAAGTCTTTTTCCTCGGGGAAAGAAGCGCGAAAGAAAATATTTGTTACTTTGAAAGCGTTAAGAAAAGCTGCGAGTTATTCCTAAAGAGTTTAGAGCATGTTCCACAGCTCATATACACCTATGGCGATATGATTGGACAGAAAGAGAAAACACTTTATTGGCAGATGACGGTAGAATATGGGCGGCGAAGTTTACAAATGCAAATTGAGTGGGCACAAGACTGCATCCGGAGATTGGAAGGAGAAATGAAGTCATGAACGTTTTGGTGATAAACGGAAGTCCAAAAGGAGCCGGCAGCAATACCTACCGGCTTACGTCCGCATTCCTGGATGGAATGAAGCAAGAGATTTGGAATATTCAAACAAAGGAGCTTTCCATCAGCCGTATGAATATTAAACCCTGCCTTGGCTGCTTTTCATGTTGGAACCGTACTCCTGGACAATGCTGCATACAAGATGATATGCAGCAGGTCATTCAAGACCTGCTTTGGGCGGACGTTACAATATGGAGTTTTCCTCTATATTATTTTACGGTTCCCGGTTCATTAAAAAATCTTATTGACCGTCAGTTACCCATGCTTCTTCCTTTCATGGAAGAAAAGGAGGGACAGGTCGGAAATGGAAACCATCCTTCCCGGTATGATATGAGCGGAAAAAGAACAGTGGTGATTTCCACTTGTGGCTTTTATACGGCAACGGGAAACTATGACGGCGTATGTAGCCTTTTCGATCATCTCTGTGGGCGGGGAAATTATACGACCGTTTTTTGCGGTCAAGGCGAATTGTTTCGGGTGCCGGAACTCTCTGTGCGTACTAACGAATATCTTTCTTATGTAAAACAAGCAGGACGGCAGTATATGAAAGGTGGTATTTCCAGAGAAACTCGGGAACAACTTGACCAGCTCTTGCTGCCGAGAGAAACTTTTGAAGCCTGCGCTGATGCAAGCTGGGGGATTGATAAGAGTGGCGCAAAAACTGACGAAATTGCCGCAAAAAAAGAATCTGACACGCTGATTTTCACAAGGCAAATGGCCTCACTTTATCGCAAAGAAAACTATCCCGGCAAAGATATCGTGCTGGAAATGCACTACACGGATGTGGAGGAAAG
>CATLEQ010000135.1 GCA_949915905.1 uncultured Lachnospiraceae bacterium
TGTCCAGGCCGGTCAAGGAACTGGCCGGGTTTGTTCGTGTACATTTGAGGCCGGGTGAGAAAAAGACGGTTCGCTTTACCGTGCAGGCCAGCCAGACGGCGTTTCTTGACCGTGAGATGAAGTGGACGATTGAAAAGGGTGAAATCGAGGTGCAAGTGGGGAGCTCGTCGGAGGACATCCGCCTGACGGATGCGTTTGTCATCAAGGAAAATGCGTGGATAGAGGGAAGAAAACGGGCATTTTATGCCGAAGTCGAGGTTGGGTGAGTCTTACCGATAAGAGAGTATTTCCGTTGTGGCGGGTACTACCAGAAGGCTATGCTTTTGCATAGCCTTTTGTGTTACTAAGGGGCACGAGATTTCTCTGCATCCGCGAGCCGGAAGGAAATGTCGGGAAAAGGCTGGCATGAATGCCATCACCGTATTTCCCGATAGAGCCCATGACAAAACAGCCCGATGGCGAGTATCGCGGTCAGCATGTCGGAAATCGACTGTGCGAGCAGGACGCCGGTATAGCCGAAAAGTCTTGACGCGAGCAAAATGACAAATGCGAAGATCGCCCCTTGCCTGGAGAAGGACAAAAGGAATGCCCCCACGGCCTTTCCGGTAGATTGGAATGTACAAGTCGTGACAAGGACGACGGCGATAAATATCATTCCAATCTGTTGCAAGCGCAGCATGAAAACGCCCATGTCAATGAGGGCGGCGTTCGGTGTGAACATGCGGATTAAGACGGGTGCGGCGAGGGAAAGCGTGATGGCGAGCAAGGCCGCCATGCAGCATTCAAAGCCATAGCAAAAACGCAGGATTTCTTTTAGCCTCGTTTTGTTTTTCGCTCCGTAATTGTATCCAATCAGGGGTTGTGCCCCGAAAGCGAAGCCAATTAAAATCAAGACGGCAATCAGGTTTACTTTCATCACGATTCCCATCGCGGCCACGCGGTCATTTCCATAAGGGAGCAGGAAACGGTTGGTCAGGGCGATGCCGATGCTCTGCATCAGGTTGGTGATGGAGGCGGGAATGCCAATCGCCATCATTTGCCCGATTTCTGTGAGGGTGATGGAAAAGCCCCTTGGATGAATGGACAGGCGTTTGCTTTTGGTCAGTAAAAACCAGATGAAAAATAAATCTGTGCCAATGTTTCCGAGCACCGTGGCGATGGCCGCCCCGGCGGCACCAAGTCCCAGCACGGAAATGAAAATCGGATCCAGGATGATGTTGAGAACCGCGCCGAGTATCGTTCCGGTCATGGATGCCGTTGCAAAACCTTCCGTCCGCAATAAGTTGGAGGGAGTGTACGACACGATGATAAACGGCGCGCCGAGGACGATGAAGGTGAAATATTGCGAGGCGTATTCAAACGTGTCGGCATCGGCTCCAAGAAGCCGTAAAATCGGGCGGCGCAACAACAGCAGGAGTGCCATTACGAGGATTCCGCAGAAAAGTGCCGCGTAAAAGCAGAATACGCTAAGCCGTTTGCCGTCATCGTCCTTTTTTTGTCCGAATAGGCGGGAAATGACGGAGCTTCCGCCTAAGCCGAAAATGTCTCCGAGGGCAATCATCAAGGTGAAAACGGGCGCGCCCAAGGACACCCCGGCAATCAGGTCCGTGTTGCCCGTCTGGGCGATAAAATAAGTGTCGACCATGTTGTATACCAGTGAGATGACCATGCTGAACACGACCGGCAGGGCAAATTTAAAGTATGCTTTGTGGACGGGGGCGGTTTCAAATAATTCGTTTTGCATTTTTAATACCTCTCTTTATAATGCGCAATTGTAAGCCGCACGGCGGGGAACGTGTCCCGTTAACAGTAAAGCGCAATTTATTCTGCGGCAGTTCCTTACATTAGTTTAGCAAAAAAACTTGTAAAATGTTGTGCCATGTGTCACAATGAAACATGAAAAATGGAAAGGAAATAAAAAGAAAGAAAAGAGAAAAGAAGGAGATGATGGGCGCGATGAAACAAATAAATGATGAGAAGCGCTTAAATTCTTATTTGGAGCAATACCGGATTCGTTCCTTGTTTGACACAAAGGGGCTTGTCTTTCGGCTTTATCAATACGACAAGGGGGAAATTCTGAACCATGTCCATGACGCGGCGGATTATTTGCGATTTGTCGTGGACGGAACCGTGCAGATTTATTCCGTCCGCAGGGACGGGAGTTATTATCCCATAGGTTTGACGGAAGGCCTTACGTTGCTGGGCGACATGGAATTTTGCGGTGAAACTTCGTTGCCATTGGTGGTGGAGGTGGTTAAGAAGGTGATATGCGTGGAACTGCCGTTGCATGAGTACCGCGTCGCATTGCAAGGTGACACGACGTTTCTTAAGCACTTGTCACGTTTTATCGCACACAAACTAGCCATGTTCGTCCAGTCGGAGGCACCGTTTTCCGGCATTGAGGAAAAGTTACTTCATTATATGAAATACGATTGCCCAAAAGGACAATTTAAAGGTGTGGAGGCGGTGGCCACGCATTTGCGCTGTAGTAGGCGGCAATTGCAGAGACTGCTGCGGTCGTTGACTGAGCAGGGGAAGGTAGAGAAAATCGGGAAGGGGAGTTATCGATTGGCGGAAGGTTGATATTTGGAACGTATGTTACTTTTCACGGGGTGGAGAAATGGTATGTCTAATCAAGTTCCGTCTTGCCCATATGGACAATATGTGATAGAATCCTATATGAAGTAGCCGTGTTGCAAGGTGGTAAGCCTCCCTAAACTTGAAAGAGAGGGGAGGTGGTGTATATGAGTACATACGAAGTGTTGACCCTATTGATACTTTCTGGAAAGTTTCTCATTGCACTGCTTGCCTACGTAGATAGTAGGAACAACAAGCGGAAATAAATAAGCCTACCTTGTACTTGGCGGTCTGGGTAGGCTTTTAACACACTCGGGAGGTCAACCACTTTGTGGGCGGCTACTTCCTTTTAGTTAATATAACATATTTATTGCCGGTTTGCAAGTATTAATCTGCCTTTGGTGTGCAGGAGGAGCGGAGTCGTTGCTGTCCAGACCCGCGCTAGCGTGGGCTGAATTGTAGCCGGGGTAAGGAAAGTGATAATGAAGGAGACGAAGATGATGCAGGAGTTGAAACCAATCAAAGAAGGTAAGGTACGTGAGATTTATGATAATGGCGACAGCCTGATCATGGTGGCGACGGACAGAATCAGTTGTTTTGACGTAATTTTGAAAAACGAGGTGACGAAGAAGGGCACCGTGTTGACACAGATGTCCAAATTCTGGTTTGACATGACGCAGGACATTTTGCCAAACCACATGATTTCCGTGGATGTAAACGACATGCCGGAGTTTTTCCGTCAGGAGAAGTTTGACGGCAACAGCATGATGTGCCGTAAGCTTGAAATGCTTCCGATTGAGTGTATCGTGCGCGGTTACATTACGGGAAGCGGCTGGGCGAGCTATCAGAAAAATGGAACGGTGTGCGGGATTACGCTTCCGGAAGGGCTGAAAGAGTCCGACAAGCTGCCGGAACCGATTTACACACCGTCCACGAAGGCGGAGATTGGCGACCATGACGAGAATATTTCCTACGAGCAAAGCATCGAGCATTTAGAGAAGTGTTTTCCGGGAAAGGGACAGGAGTACGCTGAGAAATTAAAGGACTACACGATTGCACTTTATAAGAAATGTGCGGAATATGCCCTTGAAAAGGGAATTATTATTGCCGATACGAAGTTCGAGTTTGGTTTGGACGAGGAGGGCAACATCGTGCTCGGGGACGAGATGCTGACACCGGACAGCTCGCGTTTCTGGCCGGCGGACGGGTACGAGCCGGGACACGGACAGCCGTCGTTTGACAAGCAGTTTGCGCGCGACTGGCTCAAAGAAAACGAGGGGCATGACTGGACGTTGCCGCAGGACATCGTGGACAAGACGATTGAGAAGTATTTGCAGGGATATGAGATGCTGACGGGAAAGAGATTATAAAGAGAAATGTGCAGTGAATATCGGTGGGCATAGGGAGAGTTCTTTATGCCTGCCGTTGTTATATATATCAGATGGCAGGCGCACAAAGATGTATTTTGTGACAGTTCCTAAGAACGCCGGTGGCGTTCTTGAAAGGAAGCGTGGGATGGGAAAGAGAGGGAAAGAAGATGGCATTTTGTACGCAATGTGGATATAAGGTGGAAGACGGGGACAAGTTTTGCTTGAATTGCGGCGCGCCGGTGCGCCAGCCCGTAAAAGATGACGTGATGGATGACGGAACTGCGGCCGGTGCGAACGAGAACGGTGTGAATGAGAAGGCGAATACGGGTGCAAAGGCGGAAACGGCATCCAGGGCGGGGGCGGACGATGGCACGGCCACGACCACGGCCAAATTCGATGCCGAAAAGACGGTAAAAGGCGTGCCGCCGACTTCGGTGAAGTCCGTCAATAAGAAATTGCCGACTCCGGCGAAGCCTGTCAATAAGAAATTGATTGGAGGCATCGTGGCGGGCGTGCTTCTCTTTGCCGTCATCGCCGTTTTGATATGGAAGGCGGGCGATTTTGGCGCGGTGAGGGACAAGGCGGATTACGTTCCATATGTGAACGATACGGTGTGCTTTTCCGTTGATTACCCGGAAGAGTACCTGGTGACGGAGACAAATGTCAATAGTGTGCTGATAACTGAGGGAGAAGCGGCGGATTTTCAAGTTTCCATCGAATACGCGTATTACACGGTGGGCGACAGTGCGATTTATTCGGCTGCGGATTTCGTGGAGCAGGTCGAAAACGACCCGGCTGTGCTGACGGACTGGATTGGGACGACGAACGTGGAGACGGAGTACGTCGGGCGCACGAAGACGGGGAACATGGAACACGAGCAGTATCATTTCCGGCTAGAGGTCGAGGGACATCCTTACGAGGGATACTTGTACGTTTATGACGGACAAGGCGAGTTTGGTTGTTATACGTACATGTGCGCAATCAATCAGGACGCGGAGGATGCGGAACTTTTTAAGATTCAGGCAGGGAAAATGGCGGACAGTTTCCAGATTACCAATTCGTGCCAGGCGGAGGGGTATCATGTTTATACTTACGAGGAAGCCGGCTTGCAGTTCATGGTGCGGGACGAGGCAATATACGATTCGAAGGAGTCGGACGGGGACGTTACCGTGTATCCCGTGGAGCGGGTTTATAGTGAGTCTAATATTTGGATGGAAGAGACCTCTTATGAGTCGGACGTGGACGTGAACGACGTGATTGAGGGAATCAGCAAATATTATTTTTCCTCAAAGAAAAAGACAGAATACCTGAACGAACCAACGCGGGCGCAATGCGGGCGGTATCCGTTTACCGGCGTTGACCTGCAGTTTTATGATGACGGGGAGTGGTATGTCCTGACGGAAATGGTCTTCGTGCATGATGACGTTTATTGGAGAATTACCATGAAAAGCACGGAAGAATACTATGATATCACGGCGACGGCGATGTCGGACATCTTGTTTTCATTGAAATTCATGGATGACGCGGATTCGGCGGATGCGAGAAATGCGGACGGCGCGAAAGGGGATTCCAAAGGCGGTCAGGACGAGGGCGGCGCGTCAAAGAATGGCGACTCGAAGGACAAGTCGGACGGAAACGGTAAGGAGGCCTCAAGCGATGGAGCCAAGGTAGCCGACGTGATTGCGAAAATCGAGGCGAAGACGGGTTATGTTTCAGACGGCACGTTCAAGCCGTTGGTGGTGGCGGAGGATTTCAACGGAGATGGGACGCGGGAACTTTTGGCGGTTTATGAGATAGAGAGTGGTTCCGGCGTGAGCGCAATGTATGACGTGTGGAGCCTCGGCGAGAAGAAGTCCGTCTGCCTGAAATCCGAGGAGCTTTTCTGGGAAGTGGGAGGCAACAGCGGAAGCGTGGGCATTGCGAAATCAAACGACAAGGCCTATCTGGCGATTGAGGCAAAGGAGCCAGATGGGGACGGATTCAATAATTATTATGAGTATATTCCGTGGAGTGAGACGAAAAGTGAAATTGAAGAGGACGGCGGGGTGTACATGGAGAGCCATGGAAATGTCGAGCAACCGGATAAAAGCCGTTATATCGTGGGTGACACCACCGTGGAGAAGAGTAAGTTTGACGAGAGGCAGAAGGATTTTGAGTGGATTTATAAGTTGGACATACTCGCGGGAGCCACGGACGACGGGGTGATGACATTTGACGAGATGCGGTAGAAAAAGCTGAATATAAATTGTGTTGCGAAAGTCAGGAGGAGCCTATGAAAAACGGCAGGAAATTCATCACTATTATTTTATGTGTATTTTTAGCGGCGGTGCTTTGCCTTTCCGCATGTAAAAAGGCGGACGACGCACCAGAGGACGACAAGAAAACGCAGGAGCAGGCGGAGAAGGCCGAAAAAGAGAAAGAGGAAGATAAGGATAGTGACGGCGAGGATGAGGATGGGAAGGAGCAGGAGGAATCAGGGGAAGAAAATAAGGATGCAAAAAAATCGGACATCCCATCGCCATCTGTTTGCGGTAAGCTTTTCGTCTCCGGCACACAGCTCGTGGACGAGAATGGCGAGGCCGTGCAGCTAAGAGGTCTAAGCACGCATGGGATGGCGTGGTTTCCGCAGTATGTCAACGAGGCACTTTTTACCGAGTTCCGCGAAGAATGGAAGGCGAACGTCATCCGCCTTGCCATGTACACGGCGGAGTCGGGCGGATATTGCACGGACGGGGACAAGGAAAATTTAAAAAATTTGATTCGAAACGGTGTGGAATACGCGACGAAGCATGATATGTACGTGATTGTGGACTGGCACATTTTGTCCGACAACAATCCGAACATGCACAAGGCGGAGGCCATTGATTTCTTTACGCAAATGACGAAGGAATTTTCCGACCATGACAACGTGATTTATGAGATTTGTAACGAGCCGAACGGCGGCACGTCCTGGGCGGAGATAAAGGCTTACGCGCAGGAAGTCATACCGGTCATTCGTGCCAATGCGCCCGACGCGGTGATTTTAGTGGGGACGCCGAACTGGTCGCAGTACGTGAACGAGGCGGCCGCGGATCCCATTACCGGATATGATAACATCATGTACACCTTGCATTTTTATGCGGCGACGCATACCGATTCCCTGCGAAATACGATGGCGGCGGCCATTGACGCGGGACTCCCGGTGTTTGTCTCGGAGTATGGCATTTGCGATGCCAGCGGAAACGGCGGGATTGACGTGGCACAGGCCAATGCCTGGGTGCAGATAATGGATCAGTACAAGGTCAGTTACGTGGCGTGGAATATTTCGAATAAAAATGAGACGTCGGCAATCATCCGCAGCGGCGTGGACAAGGTGTCAGGACTTACATGGGACGACTTGAGCGATTCAGGACGGTGGCTGTACCAGGTTCTTACCAGGGACGGGAGTGAACCAGGCGGAAACGGTACAACGGCAAGTGCGGGTGGAAGCAGTGGCGCAGCGGGCGGGAACGATGCAACGGCAAACGGAAACGGCAGTGCGGGAAACAACGGTGTGACAAACGGCGATGCCGGAAACGGTGCGGCGGGCGGCTCGTCAGGAAACGGCAGTTCGAACACGGTCGCGAAGAGCGGCGATATCGAGGCCACGGCCATGCTGGCCAACAGTTGGGAATCGAACGGCCAAAAGTTTTACCAGTATACGTTGACCATAAAAAATACGTCGAGTCAGGCATGCCAAAGCTGGGCGGTGGACGTGAAGTTCAACGGCGACATTTCCTTGTCGGACGGATGGAACGGCCAATACTCGGCCGAGGGCGATACGTTACATATATCCTCGGTGGATTATAATGGAAAATTGGACGCGGGCGGCAGTACGGGCGACGTTGGATTCATCATCAGCGGCAAGGCGGGGCTGGAGATTCAGTAAGATTTGTGTAATTGGAAGAACATAAAAATCCTGCGGAGGTTTGTGGAAAGCCTCTTCGCAGGATTTTCTGATTTTATTCATTTTAAAGTAATTTTATTTGATTCGATCCGCCATCGTGTAAAATTCGTAATACATGCCCCGAAGCTCCATAAGCTCTTCGTGATTTCCCTCCTCCACGATGCCGTCCTCCGTCAAGACGAGGATGCGGTCGGAGTTTTTGATGCTGGAGAGCCGGTGGGCAATCGTGATGGTGGTTCGGCCCTCGGACAATACGTTCAAGGACTTGGCAATGGCGAACTCGCTTTCGTTGTCGAGTGCGGAGGTCGCCTCGTCCAAAATCATGATGGGCGGATTTTTCAAGAAGACACGCGCGATGCTGATGCGTTGCTTCTGCCCGCCGGAGAGCTTGACCCCGCGCTCGCCGACGTAAGTATCATATCCGTCCTTCAATTCGCAAATAAATTCATGCGCGCCCGCTTTTTTCGCGGCCTCGATCGCCTCCTCGCGAGAAGCGGACGGGGCACCGTAAAGAATGTTTTCCATCACCGTTCCCGAAAACAAGTAGACATCCTGCTGTACGATGCCGACATTTCCGCGCAGGCTTTTCAGCGTGTATTTCTTGATGTCGGTTCCGTCAATGCGGATGGTTCCCTCGGTTACGTCGTAAAATCGCGGAATCAGGTTGCAGAGCGTCGTCTTGCCGCCGCCGGATGGGCCGACGATGGCCAGCTTTTCACCGGGGTGCACGACGAGGTTTAAGTTGCGGAACACACGATTATGGTCATCCGGATATTCAAATGATACATGCTCAAATACAATCTCGCCTTGGGGTTTCGGCATGTTCGTGGCACCGGGTTCGTCAAAAATCTCGATGTCGGCATCCATAATCTGTAAAAATCGTTCGATGCCGGTCATGCCGCGCTGAAATTGTTCCGCAAATTCAATGATTCTGCGGATGGTGGCAATGAGTGTCGAGACGTACATCGTGTACGCCACCAGGTCGCCCGCGGTAATCATTCCCCTATTTAAGAACAAGCCGCCGGCCACGATTACGACAAGGTACATCAGCCCGTCGAAAGCCCGCGTGGACGTGGAAAATGCCGCCA
>CATLEQ010000136.1 GCA_949915905.1 uncultured Lachnospiraceae bacterium
GGCGACTATACGGATTCTCTGTTGGCCATGCGGCTTCCGTTAGACGCGGTGCGCGCGCGTGACGTGTCGGAATTGATGCGGCAGAACCTGGTGGAAATCGAAGGTGTCGCGTATATCCAGGTGGAGCCGACGTTTCTCTACGAATCATTGTGGTGCGCGGCACTTTTGGTCATCCTTGTGATTTATCGTAACCATAAAAAATATGATGGTGAGATTTTCTTGCTTTATATGTTCGGATATGGACTGGGGCGTTTTTGGATTGAAGGGATTCGCACCGACCAGTTGTTGCTTCCGGGGCTAGGGATTCCGGTGTCGCAGCTTTTGGCGGCGGTGATTGTCGTGGTAACGGCGATTCTGATGATTTTGATACGGATGAAGAAGAGAAAAGAAGTAAAGTGCGATGAGAGACGAGACGAAGAACAAAAGGACGAATAAAGCGAAGACAGCGAAGATAGGGATGGATGGCAAGCAGAAGAACCTGCTTTTTAAAACCGCAATCGGTGTCGCGGCGGTGGCGGTTTTGATTGTCATCATCGTCGTGTCGGTCAAATATTGGCAAAAGTCGGCGGCGGAAGAGGCGCAGATCAGTGCCGGGATTCATTACCTGGAAGAACTGGAAAAGCAGGACATGACAGAAATTTCCGGCAATATTAAAAGCATCAGGGACGCAAACCTTATGAATTTGGCGGAAATGGACGAATCGGCCGTCTGGGCCGTGCTGGACGAACTGAATATTCTGATTTTGGGGGACTCCCGTGCCGTTGGTTTTTATCATTATGAATATGTTCCGCAAGCGCGCGTGCTGGCACATGGCGGAGGGAAGATCACGGATATTGACGAGGAGCTTGACCAGATAAAGGCGATTAATCCGGAGCACATTTTTTTATGCTTCGGGCTTAACGACGTGGGAATCGGGTATTGGCCGACGGGGGAGGAGTATGCCGCGCTGTGCGATGAAAAAATCCAACTCTTGCAAAGGGAACTGCCGAATGCGACGGTTTATTTAAATTCGATTCTTCCGGCGGTTGGAGCGGGATTGGAACGAGACCCCGACTATCCCCGGATTGGCGAGTACAACGAGGCGCTGAAGGCAATGTGCGAGGAAAAAGGGTACCATTTTATCGATAATACGCCGTTGACAGAAGAACATGTGGACTTATATGCGGCGGACGGCCTGCATATGGATGAACGTTTTTACAAATACTGGGCGGCGAACATGCTGACAGAGGTGGATTGACGTGATGTCAGGTCTGCGCATTTACTGCGCAGACCGTATGGGAACGTGATGGAGAGAAAGCATATGGCTCATCGCGAAGCGATTTTAATAGCCATATGCGTTACAGTTCAGCCTTGGCTGAACTGTAACGTGATAGACAAATGAGGAAAAGCAAATGAGGGAGAAATGGAGTTGTCACAAGTGGCATTATCTTAGAATCGGGCTGGTTGTCTTGTTGGCCGTATTCGTCCTTTTTGACCTATGGGGCGGGCGTGTCAAGGATCCGGGAGCGGAGCATGTCGTGGAACAAGTGACCAAGGCCGCCGGGATGGAAGGGATGACACCGGCCGAGGCAAGGATGGTAAAGCGATTTTATGGACTCAATCCGGGGGATTATGAGAGCGTGGTGCTTTATGCCCCGGCGGACAATATGGACGCGAAGGAGTTGTTAATCGTGAAGGTTAAGGACTCCACGCAGCGCGAGGAAGTGGAAGATGCGATAGCGCAAAGACTTGATACGCAGTTGAAGAGTTTCGAAGGGTATGGGGCGGAGCAGACCGCTCTTCTGGAAGCACATGTGTTGAAGTCGAAAGGAAATTACGTGGTCTATATCGTGCATGAGCACGCGCAGGAAGCGGGCGCGGCATTTGAAAAATGTTTTTTATAGCGAGCGGGGATAAAGGTCATGATTTTTAGCAGTGTATTTTTCATATTTGTTTTTCTGCCGGTAGTGCTGGCCATTTATTATGTGGTGCCATTCAAATATCAGTTGAAGAATCTGGTACTTCTTTTGGCGAGCCTTGTTTTTTATGCATGGGGAGAGCCGGTTTACGTGATTTTGATGTTGCTTAGTATCGGCATCAATTACGTGGGTGGGATAGAACTTGAAAGTTACCTGCAGTCTGGTCGGGAAAGAAACGCAAAAGTGGCGTGTATCGGCATCGTTGCCGTGAACCTGGCCGTTCTCGGGTTTTACAAATATTATGGATTTGTCCTGGAAAATATCAATCTGATTTTGCCGTTCAAGATTCCCTACCATGAGCTTGCATTGCCAATCGGAATTTCGTTTTACACGTTTCAGACGCTTTCATACATCATAGACGATTACCGGGGAAAAGTGAAGGCACAGCATAATCCGATTACGTTTGGCGCGTATGTGTGCATGTTCCCGCAGCTGATTGCCGGGCCAATCGTGCGTTACAGCGACGTGGAGAAGCAGCTGATGGCGAGAACTTTGTCCTGGGAAAAGTTTGGCGACGGCACAATGTGGTTTTTGCGGGGGCTGGGAAAGAAAGTGTTGTTGGCCAATAACATGGGGAGCGTCTTTGATGCCATCATGGCACTGGGAGCGTCCGATACGTCTGTTTTGACGGCGTGGATTGGCTGTTTTACTTATACGATGCAGATTTATTTTGACTTTGGCGGTTATTCGGACATGGCAATCGGCCTGGGTAAAATGTTGGGATTTGACTTTGTCAAGAACTTTGATTATCCTTACACGGCAAAGAGCATTACGGAGTTTTGGCGCAGGTGGCACATTTCCCTCGGCAGTTGGTTCAAGGAATATGTGTATATCCCGCTGGGCGGGAACCGCGGAGGCACGAAAAAGGCGGTGCGAAACCTCCTGATTGTCTGGTGCCTGACCGGATTGTGGCATGGCGCGGCCTGGAACTTTATATTTTGGGGATTATATTATGGCATAATTCTATGTGTTGAGAAATATATATTAAAAGAGAAACTGGAGAAGTTGCCGTCGGTGCTTCAGCATGTTTATACGATGCTCTTGGTCATGCTGGGATGGGTGTTGTTTTCCGCGCCGTCATTGGGACGAGCCTTCTCCTACATGGGTACGATGCTTGGAATTGGCGGCAGCGGGGTGGTAGACGCGACGGGACTGTATTTTTTGAGTACTAGTTTCGTAATCGGAATTATCGCGGCGATTTTATGCACGCCGTTAGTTTACAAGCGGATACCAAGGATTACGAGGGCTCGGGAATGGTACAGGCAGGTGGCCGGGGCGGTGATTTATATTGCCATCTTTTTGGTGTCCACGGCGTACCTCGTGAATGCGACATATAATCCGTTTTTATATTTCCGGTTTTGAACATGCCTGGCGGCTTTAGCAATACTCACGGCAGATTTCATCGGCAGTGAGTATGAGATGTTTTGGAATCGGTGGACAAGGGTAAGAATGATGAGTGAGAAGGAACTGCAGGAGCAGCAAGAACAAGAGGAACAACACGAGCAAGGAAGACGGCGGCCAAAAAAGCAAGAGCAT
Organism: uncultured Lachnospiraceae bacterium; assembly: GCA_949915905.1. GTDB lineage: Bacteria > Bacillota > Clostridia > Lachnospirales > Lachnospiraceae > Schaedlerella. The sequence goes on from CATLEQ010000136.1 coordinate 3,495, forward strand.
GGGCGGCCGGAACAGAAAAAAGGAAAAAAGAGAAAAAAGGGCGGACGGCTGTTTTTCCGAATTATGGCTGTTTCCTTTGTGTGTGTGATTTTATTTCTGACCCTTGGGAGCGCGGTGCTGCCGGATCGGGAATATTCCGAGGAGGAAAAACGGGTGTTGTCGGTTTTCCCAAAGCTGAGCCTTGGCGGAATCAAAGAAAAAGATTTTATGGAGGATCTGGAGAGTTACATTTCAGACCAGTTCATGTTGCGGGACGCATGGATTCGCTTCAAGGTTCAGTGCGACTTGTTGGTCGGAAAAAGGGAATTCAACGGAGTCTATCTGGGGAAGGACAAGTACCTGATGCAGATTCCGGAAGAGCCGGACGAGAAAAACGTGGAGAGAAATCTCCAGGCAATCAATCAGTTCGCGGAGAAAAATCAGGAAATCAGGATTCGTATGATGGTCGTGCCAAATGCGGTTTGCGTGATGGAGGAATATCTGCCGGGCGGCGCACCGGTACGCGATCAAAGGAAAGACGCGCAGGAGATTCAAGGTCAGCTTGCGGCGAACGTGGTCTATATTGACGTGACGGATTCACTCAAGGCGCATGCGCAGGAGGGGCTCTATTATCGGACGGATCATCATTGGACGAGTAAGGGGGCTCGCTATGCATTTGAAGCGGCGGCGGAAGAACTCGGAATCGCGAATCCGATTACCGATTACGAAATCTATACGGTGACGAATGGATTTTCCGGAACGTTGTCGTCCAAAAGCGGATATCACAAGGTCAAGGATTCCATCGAGGTTTATGCGCCGAAGCAATCGGAGACGAAATATCTGGTGACGGATTCGGACAATGTGAAAGAACGCCCGACGATATATGACAGAACCGCTCTGGATGGAAAGGATCAGTACCAGGTGTTCTTTGGCGGAAACCATGCCACGGTGGACGTCCGCACGACAAATCGGACGAATCGGACGCTCCTCATTTTTAAGGATTCGTATGCAAATTGCTTCGTCCCGTTTTTGTTGCCTTATTATGATGAGATTATCATGGTGGATCCAAGATATTACTACGATAACGTTCAGATGTTGATTTCCAACAAGAAGGTCACGGACGTGTTGTTTTTGTATAACATGGATACGTTTTTGAATGACAGGTCTATCGCGGACGTGCTTTCCGGGGAATGAGGCCGGTGTCTGGCATGGCTGCTTTTCACGGAGGTCTCTCAAAAAGCTGCGAAACTGTGCGCAGAGGGCGTGCATCGCCTTTTGTATGCAAAAAGAAACAAAAAAGTCCATAGGTTCTATGGACTTTTTTTCATTTTGGCGATATAATAGGTTTACATGTGAAAAAATACCATTTTAGAATTGAAAATGCACGAAAGTGTGTCGATTTCTAAGGTATCATAGGGGCAAAAGCCCCGACATCACGATTTAAACAAGGAGGAACAACAAATGGCAAGAAAAATGAAGACCATGGATGGTAACCAGGCTGCGGCTCACGTTTCCTATGCGTATACTGAGGTTGCGGCAATCTATCCTATCACTCCGTCATCCGTCATGCCGGAGCATGTCGATGAGTGGGCAACAGAAGGCAGGGAGAATATTTTCGGACAAACCGTACAAGTGACGGAGATGCAGTCCGAGGCGGGTGCTGCCGGAGCCGTGCACGGATCCTTATCCGCCGGAGCTTTGACGACGACGTTTACGGCATCCCAGGGATTACTTCTTATGATCCCGAACTTGTACAAGGTGGCAGGCGAGCAGCTGCCGGGCGTATTTAACGTATCCGCCCGTGCACTGGCAAGCCACGCGCTTTCCATTTTCGGAGATCATTCTGACGTGTATGCTTGCCGTCAGACCGGAGCGGCCATGCTTTGCGAGTCAAGCGTGCAGGAAGTCATGGACTTGACGGCGGTTGCACACTGTGCGGCGCTGGAGGGCAAGCTTCCGTTTATCAACTTCTTCGACGGATTCAGGACTTCCCATGAGATTCAGAAAATCGAGACTTGGGATTATGAGGATTTGAAAGACCTTGTAAATATGGATGCCATTGATGAGTTCCGTGCGCATGCGCTGAATCCGAACCATCCATGCCAGAGAGGATCCGCCCAGAACCCGGATATCTTCTTCCAGGCAAGAGAAGCCTGCAACCCGTATTATGACGCGATGCCGGCCATCGTTCAGAAGTACATGGACAAGGTAAACGCAAAGATTGGTACGGATTATAAATTGTTCAACTACTATGGAGCGGAGGACGCGGAGAGCGTAATCGTGGCGATGGGTTCCGCATGTGACACCATCGAGGAGACGATTGACTACATGATGGCTTCCGGTGCCAAGGTCGGCGTGGTAAAGGTTCGCCTTTACAGACCGTTCTGCGCGCAGGCGTTGATTGACGTGATTCCGGACACCGTAAAGCAGATTAACGTGCTTGACCGGACGAAAGAGCCGGGAGCGATTGGCGAACCGCTTTACCTTGACGTCGTGGCGGCCTTGAAGGGTTCCAAGTTTGACGCGGTTCCGGTAAATTCCGGACGTTACGGCTTAGGTTCCAAGGATACGACCCCGGCACAGATCGTGGCCGTATTTGGCAATACGGAGAAGAAGAACTTTACCATCGGTATCGAAGATGACGTGACGAAGCTGTCCTTGGAGACGGGCGCTCCGCTCGTTACCACGCCGGAGGGTACGATTAACTGTAAGTTCTGGGGGCTGGGTGCAGACGGTACGGTTGGTGCGAACAAGAACTCCATCAAGATTATCGGTGACAATACCGACATGTACGCACAGGCTTACTTTGACTATGATTCCAAGAAGTCCGGCGGCGTGACGATGTCCCACCTGCGTTTCGGCAAGAAGCCGATTAAGTCCACCTACCTGATTCATAAGGCGAACTTCGTGGCCTGCCACAATCCGTCCTACATTGACAAGTACAACATGGTTCAGGAGTTGGTTGACGGCGGCACGTTCCTTTTGAACTGCCCATGGGACATGGAAGGTTTGGAAGCACATTTGCCGGGACAGGTAAAGGCTTACATTGCAAATCACGGCATCAAGTTCTATACGATTGACGGTATCAAGATTGGTAAGGAAATCGGACTTGGCGGCCGTATCAATACCGTGTTGCAGTCCGCATTCTTCAAGCTGGCGGCCATCATTCCGGAGGAAGAGGCCATCGACCTGATGAAGACGGCGGCGAAGAACACCTATGGCAGAAAGGGTGACAAGATTGTTCAGATGAACTATGACGCCATTGATGCCGGCGCGAAGCAGGTAGTGGAAGTGGCAGTTCCGGAAAGCTGGAAGAATGCCGCGGACGAAGGCCTGACCACCCCGCATGTGGAAGAGGGCGGCAGGAAGGACGTTATTGACTTCGTAAAGAATATTCAGGCAAAGGTAAATGCACAGGAAGGAAACACGCTTCCGGTATCCGCGTTCGTGGATTATGCGGACGGTTCCACCCCGTCAGGTTCTTCCGCATACGAGAAACGTGGCATCGCGGTGGACATCCCGGTATGGAAGCCGGAGAATTGTATCCAGTGTAACCGCTGTGCTTATGTATGTCCGCATGCGGTCATCCGTCCTGTTGCCTTGACGGAAGAAGAGGCGGCCAAGGTTCCGGAAGGACAGGCTACGTTGCCGATGACCGGTATGCCGGAGCTGAAATTCGCCATCACCGTTTCCGCATTGGATTGTACCGGATGTGGCTCTTGTGCGAACGTATGCCCGGGCAAGAAGGGCGAGAAGGCGCTCGTAATGGGCAATTTGGCGGAGAACGTGGGCGCTCAGAAGGGCTTCGATTTCGGAAGGGAGATTCCGGTGAAGCCAGAAGTGGTCGCGAAGTTCAAAGAAGCTACCGTAAAGGGCAGCCAGTTCAAACAGCCGTTGCTTGAGTTCTCGGGCGCATGCGCGGGCTGTGGCGAGACACCATATGCGAAGCTGATCACGCAGTTGTTCGGTGACAGAATGTATATCGCGAACGCGACGGGATGCTCCTCCATCTGGGGTAACTCCTCACCGTCCACGCCTTACACGGTAACGCCGGAGGGCAAGGGTCCGGCTTGGTCGAACTCTTTGTTCGAGGACAATGCCGAGTTTGGTTACGGTATGTTGCTCGCACAGAACACGATTCGCGAGAGATTGAAAGTCAAAGTGGCAAAATTGGCCGAGAGCGGAGACAACGAGGACGTCAAGGCCGCGGCGAAAGAATATATCGATACCTACGGATGTGGCGCAACGAACGGAACCGCGACGGACAAGTTGGTAGCGGCTCTGGAAGCTTGCGGATGCGGATGCCCGGAGAGAGCGGAACTTCTGAAGATGAAGGATTATCTGGCGAAGAAGTCCCAGTGGGTATTCGGTGGCGACGGATGGGCTTACGACATCGGATTCGGCGGCGTTGACCATGTATTGGCCAGCGGCAAGGACATCAACGTCATGGTATTTGACACCGAGGTTTACTCCAACACCGGCGGACAGTCTTCCAAGGCGACCAAGACCGGCGCGACCGCACAGTTCGCTGCAGGCGGCAAGGAGACGAAGAAGAAAGACCTGGCAAGCATCGCGATGAGCTACGGTTACGTGTACGTGGCACAGATTGCCATGGGTGCTGACTTCAACCAGACCGTGAAGGCATTGGCAGAGGCAGAGGCTTATCCGGGACCGTCGTTGATTATCGCTTACGCTCCGTGTATCAACCATGGTATCAAGAAGGGCATGAGCAAGGCCATGACCGAGGAGCAGTTGGCGGTAGAGTGTGGTTACTGGAACAACTTCCGCTACAATCCGGCGGCGGAAGGCAACAAGTTCACGCTTGACAGCAAAGAGCCGAAGATGGAAGGATATCAAGAGTTCCTGGACGGCGAGGTACGTTACAACGCGCTGAAGAGGGCAAATCCGGAGAAGGCCGAGAGACTGTTCGCGCAGAACGAGAAGGAAGCGGCAGAGAGGTATAGCTACCTGAAGAAGCTGATTGCTCTGTATGGGGAAGAATAAAAAGTAGGTTACAATTTAGTCCACGCTGACGCGGTACTGAATTGTAACAAAAGTAGTATCAGGGAATGATTTCTCTGAGGAATAAAAAGCGGGCGCATGGATGAAGATTCATGCACCTGCTTTTTCTAAAAATGTTTGGCTGTTTATGTTTATTTTTGGGCGGAATTTGGTATATTCTAAATATAAACTAAAATGTGGAGGTAGGTATCATGTGTACGGCGGCAACTTATAAAACGAAAGATTTCTATTTTGGACGTACTTTGGATTATGAGTTTTCTTATGTGGAGGAGGTGACGGTAACGCCCCGCAACTTTCCGTTCCATTTTCGGCGGGCGGAGGATGTGTCAAGCCACTATGCGATGATTGGGATGGCGTATGTGGCGGAAGGGTATCCGCTATATTATGACGCGGTGAATGAAAAGG
>CATLEQ010000137.1 GCA_949915905.1 uncultured Lachnospiraceae bacterium
GACTTACCGGGCGTGCTTTCGCTGGTGAAGCCGGGCGATGTGGTGACACTTGACAACTCCGATTACATTGCCATCCAGCATTATTACCGCCATCAGGTGCCGGTTGACACGTCGTTCCACGCGTGGGACCAGTTCCGGAATGAGGATGGGACTCCGAAAACGCCGCAGCGCAATTTCATGGGATACGGTTTCACGGGAACCGGAACCGTGCAGGATGGAAATTTGCAGGGCAAGGTGATCGTGGTGCAGTCCTTGTTGGATGAATCGACGTGCCCATGGTGCGGCGACTGGTATCGGCAGACCGTGAAGAAGACGATGGGAAATGAAGAGGCGTTTCGCATTTATTATATGGAGCGGTGCATGCACGGGGATCAGTTTGAAAATAACATGGTGACGAGCTATCGCGGCGCGGTCGACCAGGCACTTTTGGACGTCAGTGACTGGGTGGAGCGAGGAATCGAGCCGAGGCCGTCGACTGTGTATGAAGTAATTGACAATCAGATTTATCCGGCAAAGACGGCGGCGGAGCGCAAGGGCATCCAGCCGACGGTGGAACTTTTGGCCAATGGCGAGACGTGCGCGCATGTCAAGGCGGGCGAGGAAGTGACGTTTACCGTCAAGGCACAAGTGCCGGAAAATGCCGGGGAGATTACGTCGATTGCTTTTGCGTTTGAGGCTTCGCATGAATTCAAGGAAAATGACCTCGACTGGGCGTTCCCATATAAGGGAGAAATCAGGCACACGTTGGAGGACGGGCTTTACGGAGCGAATTCGTCCATAGGCCACGTATACGACAAGCCGGGGACGTACTTCGCGTCGGCGCGCGTGTGCGCGGAGCGCGGGGGCAACGCGAATAAGCTTTATACGCAGGTGAAGAACCTGGCAAGGGTGAGGGTTGTCGTGGAGTAGCCGGAAACAATTGAGAGAAACCAAGAACTTTTCATAATACATAAACGGGGAGTTCTTGGTTTTATTAAAAGTGTTCGTTGATCTTCTGCAAATCGAATAATAGCTAAAATTTCATGAAAATTCATTCAAAAGTCCAAAAAGTCTTACTTGCATCTGACTCCGATTTGTGTTAGAGTTCTTATTACTTTGATTCAAAGGCATGGGATGGGCCGTTGTCCGTCCATGAAATGTTTGGAAAGCAGGATTCAAGAGTGTTCGAGTTGGTGCCGGATTACCGAATTAATCTGTTGGCACCTTTTGCGATGGAGAAAAAAGATCTTGAGAAATTTCAGACCACATTGAAGGAAATACTGATATTTATAAAATATGCCGATGACAAGGAACGGTTGGGGAAGATAGTGGAGGAAGACGAGGTGTTCCATCATCTTGGCAGGACGGAGGTGGACGTGTTGAATGCATGTGTCGGAGCGAAAATAACGATGAAAGAAGACGAGGAGGAAACGAACGTGTGCCTGGCGATTGAACAAATGAAAGAGGAAGCGGCGGAGAAGGCTGTAAAAAAAGCGATGGAAAGTGCAGAGAAAGCTGCAAAGGCGGCGAAGGAAGAGGCGGAGAAGGCTACAAAAGCAGCGGTAGTGAAGGAGAGGGTTAAGACATTGGCAGACAGCGTTAAAAACCTTATGGAAAGCATGGGATGGACGAAAGGACAAGCTATGGATAACATGAAAATTGCCGATGACGAACAAAAGATTCTTTTAAAACTATTAGCGTAAGGGTAGGATTTATGAAAGCAGAATATGACATTGAAAATTTGAATCCGAGGAAAAATCCTTATTCAAAACGGTTAAAAAGACAGATTACGATAAACATTGACAGTGATACGGTTGATTATTTTAAGGGACAGAGTGAGGAATCGGGGATTCCGTATCAGACGCTTTTCAATTTGTACTTGTCGGATTGTGCGAGGAATAAGAAGCAGTTACAAGTGTCGTGGAAATAGCTGGAAACTTAACAAATAGAACTTCTTTAATTTAGAAAAGAGCATTCTTGGCGGAATTGGCAAATTCCCCGGGGATGTTCTTTTTGTTCCTTTCAAAAGTTGGTCGGATTTCTGGTAATAGGTGTCGGATTTCACAGATTTTTAAGAAATAAATTATGCTATATTTATGACAAGGCAAGGGGAACGCGCGGGGCGGGGGATCAGGGACTGGCGAAGCCACGGCGCGTTTTGGCTTGTAAAGTATAGCAGTGAAACAAGTGCACAAGGAGGTTAAAGTGATGAAAAAGACATTCAAACGTGTGTTGGGTGCGGTTCTCGGCGGTACAATGGCGATGTCACTACTGGCCGGTTGCGGCGGCGGTGGCGGTGTGGGCGGCAACGCGGATGAGACCTATACCATGTGGATTTACAGCGGACAGGATGCCGCATACTATCTGGATTATGAAGAGAACCCGGCTCTGCAGTATGCATTGCAGAAAAAATACGGGCCGGACGAGAAGTCCCTGGCGATTGACTTCTGGGTTCCGCCATCGGGAAGCGCGGCGGACAATTATTCGACGATGATTGGCTCAGGGGATTTGCCGGACGTGATAGATGCCAGCATTGCAGATGCCCCGACCGTGATGTATGAAACGGGGATGATTATGGATTTGACGGAACTGATTCCGGAGTATATGCCGAATTATATGAAATATTTGGAGGAACATCCGGAAATCGCGCATAAAGCATATGTAGATATTGATGGAGAGGAAAAAATGCTTTTCATCCGGTCGTTTGAGGAGGATTACGGTTATAATTTCTGTGGCGTGGAGTACCGCAGGGACTGGATTGCCAAATATGGTACGAATCCGGAGACGGGAGCGGCATTTACCGGCGAATTCACGGATGAAAGCGATCCGGACAGCTGGGTGGACGACGTGGTGTTCCCGAGCGGCGGCAGCGATCCAATCTATATCAGTGACTGGGAATGGATGTTTGAAATCTTTGACAAGGCAATGGAAGCAGAAGGAATCACGGACGGTTATTGCCTGAGCATTTATTATCCGGGATTTACCTGGAATGGTAATTTCACTTCTTGCTTTGGAGGCGGGTCTCCACTGTGGTATGAGGATTTGGACGGAAACGTGATGTTTGGTGCGGATTCCCCGCAGTTTCGTGCATATCTGGAATGCCTGAACACATGGTACTCAAAAGGCTGGATTGACCAATCGTTTAACCAGCGCACCAGTGACGCGCACTATTCGATTGATGATACGACGACCCGGCAGGGAAAGGTCGGCCTGTGGGTAGGACTGGAAAGCCAGTTGGGAGGTAGGATGGACGTGGGAGCTTCCGAGTACACGGAGGGAATTTGCTCTTACGGCGCACCATGGCCGATCAATGACGTATACGGGGATGCATCTTGCCAGAACGTGGAACCGAACGCGGTAGACCACACGAGTTTGGCAGGAACCGTCTGGTATGTGACCTCCGCGGCAGAAGGAAAAGATTTGGGAACGCTGTTAAGTTTCTTTGACTATTTTTATACGGAAGAAGGAGCGGTGCTGAAGACGCTTGGCCTTAGTAAGGAACAGGTGGAGGAGACGCAGAACCAGGTTTACCTTGACAATGGATTGGAAAACGGTGCGTATTCCGTAAAGGAGGACGGGACATATTTGTTAGACGAGATGCTGCAAAAGGACAGCGGTGGTTTGGCAAAAGCGGCGGCATTTACCATGGTGCCGGGAATCACGTTGGTCAGCAGCGTGGATAAAGGATACGCGGAGAACTATGAACATAGCATGTCTTTGTGGACGTTATATCCGAACACGACGTTTTTCCAGGGTTCGGACGTGACGGGGTACATGACGGAAGCGGACACCAAGAGCGTGACGAACATTCAGTCTAAGATTTTGGACTATATGACGGTCAATGCACCGAACTTTATCATGGGCAAGACGGATCCGTATGATGACGGCGATTGGAATGACTGGTGCACGATGCTTGGAAAATATGGTTATACAAAGGTGAATGACGTTGTTCAGCCGTATGCGGACAAATATGAGATAGATTAGAGGGAGGTAGTTTCATGGCTGCGAAGGCGAAGGCTCCAAAGGTTGTAGTTCCAAAAATCAGCTGGAAACGGGATTTCCAGAAAAACTGGCCGGTATACGTGCTCTTTCTTCCGGCGTTCGTATATACATTGGTGTTGAGTTATACCCCGTTGGTGGGATTGTTGATGGCATTTGAAAATTATTCGCCGAGCAGAGGATTATTTGGCAGTCAGTGGGTAGGATTTCAAAACTTCATGGACCTGTTCACCGGAGAAGAATTTTTACGTGCCTTGCGTAATACGGTCATTATTTCGACGATGAAGTGTACGATTGGATTTATCATGCCGGTGGCGTTTGCACTTGTACTGTCATTAGTAAAAAATAAGAAATTCAAACGGATTACGCAGACGTTTTCCTACATGCCGAATTTTATCGCGGCCGTGGTCGTGGTGGCGTTGGTGCAGAATTTCTTGAGTGACCATGGCGCGATTACGATGTTGCTTGCCAAATTTGGCCTGCCGGTGCAAAACTGGCTGGCCAATCCGGATGTCCCGGTGTTCTGGGTCATTTATCTGGTAATGGGAATCTGGCAGGGACTTGGCTGGGGGTCGATTATGTATGTGTCGGCGATTGCCACGGTCAGCGGGGATTTGCACGAGGCGGCGGCCATTGACGGCGCGACCAGGATGCAGCGTCTGTTTAAGATTACATTGCCATGCATCAAGCCGATGGTTATCATGATGTTCGTTGTCGGGGTAGGTGTAAACTTCATTGCCGGTTTTGACACGATTCTTTTGATGTACATGCCGTCTACTTACGAGGTGGCAGATACGCTTTACACTTATACTTATCGTATGGCGTTCTCGGCAGGAGCTTCGAATTATGGATTATCCACGGCATCCGGTTTGTTCCAGTCCATCGTGGCGACGGTATTGCTGGTTGGCTCCAATACGATTAGCCGTAAGATGGGCAACAGTGCTCTGTTTTAGAGAAGGGAGGGGATTTGAATGAAAAAAGCAAAGGCAAAAAAATATAAGATGGACGAATACGTGCCATCCATGATAGAAAATCCCTCCATTGTGGATCGAATTATAGATGCGATTGTCATATTGATTTGCGTCCTGGTGGCATTTTGCTCCTTTATCCCGATGTGGCATGTGGCGATGTCTTCCCTTTCAGACGGGAAGCTGTTGATTACCCATGAGGGATTGGTGCTCCTGCCGATTGGAGAGTGGACGATGGCGGGTTATCAGCATTTGTTTAAAAATGCCGGTATCCTGCAGGGGTATGCCAACTCCTTGATCAACACGGCGGCCGCCACGGGAATCGGCTTTTTACTATGTGCCGTTACGGGATACGCACTGAGCCGGCAGACGAAGTTGAAAGGCTTTATGACGATGTTTATCATGTTCCCGATGCTGTTTTCCGGCGGCCTGGTGCCGACCTACATGGTCATCCGTTCCCTCGGCTGGGTGGGAACCAGATGGGCGCTGATTATACCGGGTTGTACGAACGCGATGTTCATGATTATGATGATGAATGCATACAATGCGGTTCCGGCTTCCCTTTACGAGGCGGCCAGAATCGACGGGGCGAGCCATTTCCGTACGATGCTGCAGGTCATGCTGCCGCAGGCGATGAACATGGGATCCGTCATCATTTTGCAGAGTGTGGTCGGACAGTGGAATTCCTGGTTGAATGCCAAGATTTACGTGCCGAACAACAAGGCATTGTGGCCCTTGCAGCTGTGGATTAACACTATCGTGGCGGACAATGAAAATTTCCTTCGGACGGCGAATCCGGATTATAGCCGTTACCTGATACAGTACGCGGTAATTATGGCGGCGACGCTGCCATTGCTCGTGACATTCCCGTTCTTCCAGGATAAGCTGGAACACGCGGTCATCGGCGGCGGCGTGAAGGGGTGACCGAAAGCAACTTAGTGAATCCGAGCATAGCGAAGGATGAACTTAGTGCGAGGTCGTTCTTTGAGATTAATGAGACCGAAGGTCGAATTTAGCGAAAAGAACTTCCGTATAACTAAGGAAGTTTTTGATAAAACATTCCATTTAAAAAAGAGGAGGATTTAAGTTATGAAGGCGAAAAAGGTATTTGCATTGCTTCTTGCGGGCGCGATGTGCTTGTCGATGTTGACGGCGTGCGGCGGGGACAACAAGGATGACTCCAAGGAACCCGACACGAAGCAGGAGGAGCAGCAGGAGGACGATTCCAAGGACGAGGCAAAAGACCCGGCCGAAGCAATCGTTGACACGTATTACATGTATGCGTACGACGTCGGTGACATGAAGATGACCAACTATTTCCATTTTTATGAGGAGCAGCCGGTCATCGGCAAAGTATTCTGCGCGTCCTTTGCCATGAACCAGATTTTCACTGTTGGCACATATGAAGTGGAAGAGGCCGAGTACGCTTATGAGTGCTACAAGGATCGTGCGGCCGTTGAATCCGAAGAGGAAGGCGGCAATAACAAGACGACGGGAACCGCACCGTATACGATTACGTTCTATGATTTCAATGGAAAAGAAATCGGAAAATGCGGTTATGACGGCGACGTGCTGTACAATAACGGTGACGAGAAGCTTACTGCGGTCAGCGCGGGAGCCAACATGTATTACAAAGAAGCGGTTGACGGCGATTATGCCGATACGTTCGAGGCGGAAATCGGCCAGACTTACTTGGCTTACGTGTCTGACAGTGACGCGACCTGCACGATTAAGCTGAGCCATAATGGAAGATATGAAGATTTGATGGATATGCTGGTGGAGGGAACCTGGACGATGGCCGAGACTGCCGATGGGTATGAGTTCACTTTGACACCGGACATGGATGGCGACACGGCGGCGGTATTGGCCATATCGAAGGACCAGATGACGGCGACCTACACGCCGGACGGCGGCGAGGCCGTAGCGATGACTTGCACGTCCAAAGAGGCACAGGCGGTAGCGACTTTTGTCGGAGAGGGACCGGAGGTCATGGAAGGAACGAATTGTACTGTGACGCTGTATTTGTATGACGACAATACGGCAAAGGTGACGCTTGGCATTCCGGGAACCGAGATGGAAGTGGAAGCCGGTACTTGGGAAGCGGCCGGAAGTGATTACAAGGTGACGCTTGACAGCGGTGAAATCACGACGGCCGGCGGCAGCGTGGAATACTCCAATCCGGGCACGATGATCGGGGAAGTGACCACGACATTGACCGCACAATAAAAAAGAGATACATTGTTGTTATCGTGGCCGCAGCCGTGAATAGCAACGACACGTTTCCTTACAAAGTAGTTACAAGTCATCGAACTAACGTTGACTTGTAGCTACTTTTTTGACATGCAGAAAGTTAACTGATGAATGGAAAGAGTTGACAATTGCCGGAATCCGATATATATTTGTAAAGAATAAAAGTGTGGGGAAAGGAAACATGAATCATGTCAATTGTTGAAGAAATGAAGGAGAAGGTGCTGGGCGGCGGTTCTATTTTCAAGGAGGAGGCCCTGGCCTTATACGAGGCACCGCTCGACGAACTGTGCGCGGCGGCGGACGAAATCAGGAAACATTTTTGTCAAAATAAGTTTGACATTTGCACGATTATTAACGGGAAGAGCGGGAAATGTTCGGAAAATTGCAAGTATTGTGCGCAATCGGCATATTACCACACAGCCACGGAAGAATACCCTCTGCTTGGCACGGAGGAAATCGTGCGTCAGGCGAAATACAATGCGGACAAGGGCGTTTTGCGTTATTCCATCGTGACTTCGGGGAGGGCGTTAAGTGACGCGGAAGTGGAGCAAATGTGCGGGGCGATTCGGGCGGTTAAGGAAAGCGTGGACATCGAGGTGTGCGTGTCATTTGGCCTGCTGAATGAAAGGCAGTTCCGGGCGGTCAAGGAGGCGGGCGCGACGAGGGTACATAATAATCTGGAAACGTCGCGGCGCAATTTTCCAAACGTCTGTACCACGCACACGTTTGACGACAAGGTGGCGGCCATCCGGGCGGCGCTTGCGGCGGGGCTTTCCGTGTGCAGCGGCGGCATCATGGGATTGGGCGAGACGAAGGAAGACCGAATCGACATGGCGCTTTTTCTGCGTGAACTCGGTGTGAAAAGCGTTCCGGTCAATATGCTGAACCCGATACCGGGAACGCCTTACGAGGACAACGAGCGGCTTACGATAGACGACATGCGGCGTATCGTCGCGGTATACCGCTTTATCCTGCCGGACGCATCCATCCGCCTGGCCGGTGGGCGGGGGTTGCTTGCCGACAAAGGGGAAGGGTGCTTCGTGTCCGGGGCCAACGCGGTGATTTCAGGCGACATGCTGACCACGTCCGGCTACACGATCGAGTCGGACATGGACATGATCGACCGGCTGGGGTATAAGGTGGCGTTGAATTCCTCAAAATCAAGCAAAAAGCGTATTGATTCTCTTTGTCATGTCGTGATATAATACCTCAAGAACTACTGGATTTTTACGGAAAGGGGGGGATGATGATCAAAGTCGTTGACTTGTTTTGCGGTTGTGGTGGAATGACGTTGGGGTTTCAAAAAGCCGGATTTGATATCGTGGCTGGATTTGAACGCTGGGATGCCGCTATTTTTTGCTATGAAAAGAATTTTAACCACCCCGTGGAAGACGTTGATCTCTCAAACGTGGAGCTTTCCGTTAAAGCTATTTCGAAATATGACCCGGACATTATCATAGGGGGGCCTCCGTGCCAGGATTTTTCTGTGGCGGGAAATAGGGTTGAAGGGGCTCGGGCGGACTTGACCATTTCATTTGCAAAGATAGTGAAAGAAATCGTTCCTGAATATTTCGTGATGGAAAATGTGGAGCGTGCGGCCGAAAGCGAGGCCTAC
>CATLEQ010000138.1 GCA_949915905.1 uncultured Lachnospiraceae bacterium
TCCATACAAATACGTTCGCAGGCCCCGCATCCAACACATTTTGAAGCGTTATAAGAAATGGTCTGCCCCATCTCATAGGATTCCGGATTATGGCACCAAATGCACCGCAAGGGGCATCCTTTCAAAAAAACCGTCGTCCGGATGCCCGGCCCGTCATCCAGGCAAAAGTGTTGAATGTCAAATATATGTCCACTGATTTTAGAAGCTTGCACGTTCATAAATCTCCTTTTGAACATCTTTTTCCAGTGTTACGAATCTCGCCGAAAAGCCGCCGACCCGAACAATCAGGTCGCCATATTCCTCCGGCGTTTCCATCGCCTTTTTCAAATCATCCTTCCCCACCACGGTAATCATCGCCTGGCTGCCGCCACGGTCAAAGTAACTCTTCATCGCCGCAATCACCTTGTCTTTTGAAGATTGTAACAATTCCTTTGTAAATCGGAAATTTTGTACCATTCCCGCATGATCCGTGTGAGACGGTTTTAACAAGCTGTTAATCATAGGGGTCAGTCCCTTGGTGTCCACGACGGATTCCGGATTGTTGGCATTTGCATACGCACATCCCGCCTTCCGTCCATTCGGCAGGGCTCCCACCCATTTGGCCAACGTGGTATTTTGTGCGTTATTGATATATACCGGCAGATAACTTTTCAGTCCCACGCGTTCGGCCTGTTCCGCCGTCGTCTGATTGAAAAAGTCCGTAAGCCGAACGACCATTTCATCCGCCCCGGCAGTATCCGCGCCATATTTCGGAGCATCCAGCATCAATTTGCGCTCATGAGGATAATCCATGAAATTGTCCGCCAAGGCATCCATCATCGTCTGCGCGGACATGCTCTTGTCCTCAAATACCAACTTTCGAATCGCACACAAGCTGTCCGCCGCGTCCACGGTTCCATAATACTCCAGCGTCCCTGCCAGGTACTCGCAGCCGCCCTCGAACAGCGCTTTTGCCTTTGCCACGCACCCGTCATACAAAAGCGAGGGCATGATACACGGATGCCTCGTCCCGGTAATCTCATATTCATAGGCCTCGAACTCCGCCTCCGCCTCAATATAATACCGCGAATGCTGCAAGTAATATCCGTAAAATTCTTCAAAGCTTTCACATTCCGTCAATTTCGGGGTCTGCGGCCCTATCTGCCAGCCGCCCACCGGATCATATCCGCCGTTCATGGCAATTTCCAATATTTTCCCGGCATTCAGCGAACCGCTCGGCGTGGCGACACTATAATGCTCAAATTCGTATTCCCCGCACCCCAGCATGATATAATGCTCCGCCAATTCCCTGGACACCCCGTAGGTTTTTTCAACGCCGGGCACAATCACGTCATCATTGTACAATAACGGATATGTGGTTCCTTCTTCAATACATCGGATTGCCGCCTTCATGACTTCCTTCGGCGTATCTTTATGAAAGCGGAGCGTAAACTGCGGCAGAACCGTCCTCGTCCTGCGGCAGGCCTCTATCGCGTGCAGGCTATAGCGATCCGCCTGTTTTGGATTTCTCCTTCCATATCCTCCCACGATGACCCTTCCATCGGTCTCGCAGTCCAAATGGTCAATCAAGCGGAAAAAATTCATCGTAATCTGCAAGGCTTCCTCTTCATTGATTACATGATTGTCGATATCATGGCAATACAAATCTCCAAAAAAGACATCACATCTTCCAATATCAATGATTGGCCCCAGCAGGCAATACATCCACACTAATTGTACGGCTTCCAGATATGATGCCGGTTTTGCGACCTGGTTTTGCGAGAGCGCGTCGGCCAACCTAAGCAACTCCTTTTGCCTGCTTCCTCCTGCATCCTCCGCCAGTTCCCGGGCTTGACGTTCATAGTACGCAAGGATATCTTTAAGCAGTTTCAGCATGTCCAAAGAAGCCGTCAAAAACTGAACCTGACTCTCCTTCAGCCCATCTTCCCCAAGCCGCTCTTCGACCTCTTTTTCAAGCCCTGGCAAACCGATTTGCACCAATTTGTCAAAGTCCAGATAACACCCCGCCATCCGAAGAATCGGGCCGGCCGGCATCGGAACCTTCTCCCAGACATCAGATAAAAGTGCCTCTTGTAAATGCTTCGGCATGTTTTTCATCACGAACCGATCCGTATTTTCATTTTTCCAGAAAACCAGCATTTCATTCAAGTCCTCACGATATTTCAGGTTTCCTGTTCCGTGCTCCAATTCATGGACGACCTCGTCCTCATGGATATAAAACCCGAATCCTCCGGTCTGGTGCTGGATTCCAAAACCAACCGGGCCGAATTCATGCCGCCCCGCCAGAACGTCCGTCTCCTCAATGGGATGCAAGAGCGCCGGATATTGTGCCTTCATGCACTCCACTTCCAACTGATACTTATTACTTGCATACTTTTTCCTGGCTTTTCGATACGCCTTTGTAAACGTGATCTCCGCCGCGAGATTCCTTCGCGGACGTGCAACCTTGTAATGATTCATAATCCGTGATTCCTCCTTTTCATTCTTTTTTATCCAATATGACCTTTTGATAACATGCACACTATACTTGTTTCACATTATCTTCAAAAAATGCCGCACAAAGAACCAAAGGCCATAAACCTTATCGCCATTTTTAGGAATTTCTTGTCATTTCCTTTGATTCTATTGCGTTTTTCATGATAATAATGTATCATAGCCAAAAGAGATTGTCTTGTTTTGCATTGCGTTTTGATTGTACTATTTTGACTTTTTCAACATTAGGAACCGTCCAAAAATAACTTGCGGATGAACAGTTCCTTAGTCCGTATAAACGCAAAAACGTTTAAAATATGTAATTCCATGCAAGTTTTCTAACAATATGGAGGAAAAAGGACATGAAAATAGAATATTACAGTGAAAACACCTGGCTGTTTTCCGGAGATGACGGAATCTGCACGAAAATTCCATTCAGCAACATGGACGCGCGTTTTCACAAGCACAACTACTATGAATTTTTTCTCGTTTGTTCGGGAAGCGCGACCCACTATATCAACTTCAAGGAAAAGTCGATTTCCACCGGCACCCTCGCCTTGATTCGTCCTGACGACGTTCATTGTTTTCGCAAAGGTACGAAGAATTTCAGCTTCTATAACTTATTGGTCTCAAAGTCCGCGATGGATACCTGCCTCGCATTTTTAGGCAATCAAAGCGGCGTATATCAAATGCTGGAAACGGAAATCGCGCCGGTTCAATTACAACAAGGCGAAACCGCCTCCCTCATCAAGACCCTGGAGCATTTGACAGTTGCTCACGAATTAAGCATGAACTATTTCAACACGCAGCTTAAAATCACCGTCATTAATTTACTGGCGGATTTTTTCCTGGAACGCGTCCTGCACCTTCCAAGCGAGATTCCGAACTGGCTCGGCTTAGTCGTCCTCGAGATGCAAAAGCCGCAAAATTATCAGGAAGGACTTACCGCGCTCTACCGCATTTCCCGCAAAAGCCCGGAATATTTGTGCCGGATTTTTAAAAAGCACTTGAATAAGACACCGACGGAATTTATTAATGAGATTCGGATTGACAATGCCAAGTTCGCGCTGGAATACACGAACCACACGATCGTGGAGATAAGCGAGGATGTCGGCTATGAAAATTTGAGCCACTTCTATCACTTATTTAAAGAAAAAACGGGGATGTCCCCCAAGGCATTTCGTGAATACCTCTCGCAAGACATCCCCTTGGAAGAGGTTTGACTTTGTCTTGATTTTAAAGAATGTGTTGATTATAAAAAATATGCATGGTATGATAAAAAGGCAGAAAACATTTTAAACTTATAAGAAATTCTTATGAACGAAAAAGTGAATTAAACTTTGATTGGAGGCGTGGATGACATGGGACTTTACTTAAACCCCGGAAACGATGCTTTTCAAATCGCCATAAATGACGACATCTATGAAGATAAAACGGCAATGATAGCATTTACCAATAGTAAATTAAATAAAAACAAACGCTATCTTTGCGTCAGCCGTCCCCGCCGTTTCGGAAAGTCCATGGCTGCCGAAATGCTTGCCGCCTATTATAGCCGTGGTTGTGATTCTTACGAACTGTTCCACAATTTAAAAATTGCAAAAGATGACTCCTTTGCCAAACATTTAAATCAACATGATGTAATTTATTTGAATATTCAACAGTTTATTTTTGATTCTTCAAAATTGGATTCATTTATAGAATGTATGGAATCCGAGGTAATCAAGGAGCTCAAAGAAACTTATGGGAACTTGTTTACTGAAAATACATTAGGATTACCAAATGTTCTGGCTCAAATTTACCAAAACAATCCTTCAAAAAATAAAGGATTCATCTTTATCCTTGACGAATGGGACTGCATATTTAGAGAAGCGAAAAATGACCAAAATGTACAAAAGCAATATCTTGATTTTTTAAAATTGTTATTCAAAGACCGTCCCTATGTCTGTCTGGCATATATGACCGGCATTTTACCCATCAAAAAATACGGAACGCACTCTGCCATAAATATATTTGACGAGTATTCCATGATGAATCCGAGAGAACTTTCTGAATATGTCGGATTTACAGAGGACGAAGTAAAGGAACTGTGTGCGCGTTATCATAGGGATTTTGATGAAGTTCAAAATTGGTATGACGGCTATAAATTTGCAGGACACTGGAATATTTACAATCCGAAATCCGTCGTGGACGTAATGCAAAGCGGAGAATTCGACAGCTACTGGACGAAAACAGAAACCTACGAGGCTCTTAAAATTTATATTGAAACGGATTATGACGGTTTGCGCGAATCCGTCATTACAATGCTGGGAGGCGGTCGCTGCGCTATTAATTCCCGAAAATTTCAAAACGACATGACAACATTCAGGACAAAGGACGACGTTCTTACATTATTGGTTCATTTAGGCTATCTGGCCTACGACAAAAAGACGCAGGAAGTATACATCCCCAACAAGGAAATTGCCTCTGAATTTATGAATGCAATGGACGAACCTGCCTGGGACGGTGTCATTCCGGCAATTGCGCAGTCAAAAGCATTGCTTGACGCAACACTTACATTGGATGCAGATACCGTAGCAGCCGGCATGAATACAATTCATGCAGAGACGACGTCACTATTAAAATATAATGATGAAAATTCTTTGGCGTGCTCAATCTTTATGGCCTATTATAGTGCAAAAGTATTTTATATGCCACCAATCAGAGAATTGCCAACGGGAAAGGGCTTTGCCGACATCGTATATCTTCCTCGCAGAACGGAAAACGTCCCCGCCCTGCTCATCGAATTAAAATGGAGTAAGTCCGCCGAAACGGCAATCCGGCAAATTAAGGACAAGGAATATGTGGAAACGCTGAAGAATTACACTGGAGACATCCTGCTTGTCGGAATCAACTATGATAAAGAAAGCAAAGAACATCAATGCATCATCGAGCGATATAAGGTATAAACGGGGAGGGCCTTCGCCACGGTCCTCCCCATCTCTTGCCACAATACACTGGTGTCGATATACGGATGGCATATTACCATGATACATCGATGCCATATTTTCAAAATTCCTTTTTCCTTACATGTCCCACAAGTCTTCCCAACCGTTTGCCCCCGGCCAGAGGAACACCTGCCCCTTGACCAGACGGCAATTTTTGTCCGCCGCATTGATGCGCCGCATTTCCTCCTCGCTCAGCGGATCCTCGGTGACGCACTTCAAGTTGCCGACGTACTGCGCCTCCTTCACCGAAAACGGTATCGGCACCTGGCCGTTTTGCACGGCCCATTTCAGGCACACCAAGGCCGGATGAATGTGGTGCGCCGCGGCGATTTCCACGATTTCCGCCATTTCCATGTCAGAAATGTCCTCCGCCGTGCGGTCACGCTCCGGGCGTGACGGGGAACCGAGCGGGCAAAAGCCGATTGGAAGCATGTCATGCGCGATTGCGTAATCGAACAGTTCCCTTTGCTGGAATCCCGGATGCAGCTCCATCTCGAGTGCGGCCGGCGCGATTTTACAAAGCGGCAACACCTGCTCCAACTTAAATATCGTCATGTTGGACATCCCGATTTGCCTGACCAGGCCTTGTTCCACAAGTTCCTCGCACTGCCGCCACGCCACCATGAACTCCTCCGCCGCAAACGGCCTAGAATCCGGGTTGCGCGAATCCTGGCTGCATCCCGGCGCATGATAATTCGGGAACGGCCAATGCACGAGAAACAAATCCAGATAATCCAACTGTAAATCGGAAAGGCTTTTTTTGCAGGAGGCAATCACGTCACCCTCGCCGTGCATGTCGTTCCACACCTTTGAAACGACAAACAACTCTTTACGCGACACGATGCCCTCTTCCATCACTCGTGTTAAAACATTGCCGATACTTGCCTCGTTTTGATAGACCGACGCACAGTCAATCAGACGATAGCCCGACGCGATGGCACCGTATACGGCCTCGGCCACCTCCGCCTCGCCATATTTGTCAGAACCGAACGTCCCGATCCCGATGGCGGGCATGCTCGCGCCGGTATATAACGTCCTTCGTGGAATTTTATTTTGCTCTATGACTTCTCTCATATTTGCTTTTCCTTTCCATATACTTTTCACGGGCCACCAGTCCAAGCCTGCGAACCCGTGAAAAATAACTCTATTATTCAAAGGTCACGGCCACTTTTCCGCAAGTCCCCTCGGCCATCAGTGCATATGCCTCGCCGGCCTTCTCCAGCGGGAATTCGTGCGTGATCAAATCCTCCGGATGTATGTTCCAGCGCACCAGACGTTCCACCAACTCTTCCATCTTCCAGAGCGACGTTACCCAGGAGCCGTAAATCGTCTTTTGCCCATGGATGATGTCCGGGCTCGGGTTGAACGTGCAGGTACCTCCCTCGCCGACGAAGGCGATCTTGCCCCACTCCCTGGTGGCGCGAATGGCAAGCTGACGGCCCGCATCATTGGCACTCGCGTCAATTGCCCGCTCCACGCCATGTCCGCCGGTCACGTCCAAAATCTGCTGTAGCGTGTCTTCGCCCGGCGTGAACACATGGTCAACCAATCCCAACTTTTTCGCAAGCTCGATTCGATACGGATTCATCTCCACGCCAATCAACATGTTCGCGCCCATCTTCTTAGAAAGCATCAACGCCGCTAATCCGACGGGGCCAAGTCCGGTCACCAACACCGCGTCGTTTCCGCAAACACCGATTTTCTCAATCGCCTCATACACCGTGCCGAACCCGCAGGCCACCTGCGCGCCATCCTTGTATGTCAATTCGTCCGGCAGCGCGATTAAGTCCTTTTCTTCCGCCAATATGTAAGGTGCCATGCCGCCATTTCTCTGCCATCCATATGCCTGCCTATGCGGGCTCGTACAAGAAATGTAGTAGCCCCTCCGGCAGTCGTTGCACACACCGCAGCCGGAAATGTGGTAAACGATGACGCGATCGCCCTTCTTAAACCGCTTCAATCCCTCTCCCTCTTCCACGATAATGCCGCATGGCTCGTGTCCGGCAATCATGCCCGGGATGTAGCCCTCCGGCCCCTTCCCCACATGCTCCCGGTAAATGCAGCGGATGTCGCTTCCGCAAATCGTGGTCGCCTTGGTCTGAATGAGCACTTGTCCGTGCCCCGGCTTCGGGATGTCAAACTCCTTCAACTCCACCGTGCTGTTCCCCGGCAAAATCGCGCCCATCATTTTTCTTTCTTCCATATTGAATCTCCTTTCCTGATGCCTCCTCAGGGCACCAACGCCATGATTTATGAGTCCATTATAGAAAAAATATGCCGTGCATGTTAGAGAACGTAATGACAATATTGCCTCTTTCGTGTCGTGTTAGCGCAGGTTTTGTGTCGCATTATTATAATTGTATTCAAAAAGGAGGGAACACAGTCCCTCCCTAAGCGACTGGCGAACAAAAATATTGAACGCCGTCGTCAGATTCATGCCAAGTTCCCCAAATAACCTTTCAGCTTGTGCCTTCAAATCCGAATCCATGCGAATGCTGATGTTCGTAGTAGTTCCAGCCATATCATCATCTCCTTTCCCGGCAATGATTACAGTATATATCATTTGCACGAAAAGTCAGCAAGAAACAGCGGAAATAAATATTTAGAATAATTTTGCACAAAATATTGCTTAAAGCGTTCCGTCATGCTATGATATAAAAAAAGAAAGGAAGTGACCTTATGGCCATCATAAGCCCAGTTTCAGATTTACGTAATTATAATACGGTTCTTGAAAAAGTATCCGTTGGTTCTCCCGTATACCTGACAGTCAATGGAAGGGGGAAATATACGATTCGCGACATTGCGGAAGACGACGAATTCGAGAAAACAAAGGCCATGCTCCGCTTGATGTGCGAGCTTAACGAAGGCAGACGCTCCGGCGAGGAAGAAGGATATGTCACGTCAGATAAAGTACGAGCATACTTTCATGGTAAAAAGCCATGAAAAGATATAAAATTGAATACTCAAAAACAGCGATTCGTGATTTGGATCGGGTATGGTCGGAAGTTTTTGAAGTTTCACAAAGTCACGATATCGCAACCAAGTATATTGACGACTTGATGGATACAATCGAATCATTGACAAATCGCCCCAAGTCCGGCTCTCCCCTTTATTATGAAAACAGTTTTACCGGATACTATTTTGTCGTCTTTAAATCCTACATGGCATTTTATCGTCTGGAAAAGGATGCCATGCTTGTCGATCGAATTTTATATGGCAAAAGCGATTATATGAGATGCCTGCACATTGCTCCAAAAGAAACACTTTGACATTTACCCTGGGAGGATGCCAAATTTTTTCAGTTCCCGCACCTCTTTACATTGGTCACT
>CATLEQ010000139.1 GCA_949915905.1 uncultured Lachnospiraceae bacterium
TGTCTTAAGAGACGGCTACGTGTCCATGGACATGGCGCAAAACATCCTCGTCATCAAGACCGTGTCCGGCATGGCGATGGCGGTTGCGGCGGCACTTGACGCGATGCACTGGAACGAGGTGGTGGGCTGCATCGCCGGGGACGACACGATCATGTGCGCCGTGCGCAGCGTCGAGGAAACGGTCGTGGTCATGGGGAAAATCCGAAAAATCGTCGCCATAGAATCATGAGAAAAGCATAGCAGAATACGAGAAAAAGATAGAAAAGGAAACGTTTATGTTAGAATACTTACATGTGAAAAATCTGGCATTGATTGACGAGGCGGAGGTGGAGTTCAAGCCGGGGCTTAATATCCTGACCGGCGAGACCGGCGCGGGAAAGTCCATTTTGCTTGGCTCCGTCGGCCTGGCGCTGGGCGGAAATTATAATGCGGGGATGTTGCGCACCGGGGCGGCATCGGGCTTTGTCGAGCTTACCTTTACCGTGGAGGATGAGGAAATTAAAAAGCGCCTTTCCGAGATGGACATTTTCCCCGAGGACGGGCGGATTGTCCTGAGCCGGAAATTGATGGAGGGGCGCAGCGTCAGCAAAATTAACGGTGAGAGCGTGTCCAAGGCGACGCTCAAGGACGTGGCCAGCCTCTTGATTGACATTTACGGGCAAAATGAGCACCAGACGCTTCTACACAAGAAAAATCATCTGGCGTTTCTGGATTTGTACGCCGGGGACGCGGTGGAGCGTTTGAAGCAGGAGACGGCAAGGCGGTTCCATGAATATACGAAGCTAGAACGGCAATTGTCGGAAGGAGCGATGGATGAGCGGGAGCGGCTGAAGGAGATTTCCCTGGCGGAATTTGAAATCCAGGAGATTGAGGAGGCAAATCTTTTGGAGGACGAGGACGAGGAACTCGAACAGCTCTACCGGAGGATGTCGCAGGGCAAGCGTCTTTCCGAGAGCGTGGAGCAGGCCCACCGGTATACGAGCGAAGAGCCGTCCGGCAACGCGAGCGAGTGTTTGAGCCGGGCGATCCGTGCCTTGCAGGACGTGGCGGACATTGACTCGGAGGGGGCGGCACTTTATGAACGGCTGGTGGACGTTGACAGTCTGCTCAATGATTTTAACCGGGAGCTTGCCCAGTATCAAAAGAGCCTGGAGTTTTCCGAGGAGGAGTTTTATGAGACGGAAAACCGGCTCAACGAGATCAATCATTTAAAGGCAAAATATGGAAATTCTGTCAATGATATCCTGACATATTGTGAAGAGAAAAAGCAAAGACTATCAAAGCTGAAAGATTATGAAAACTATATCGAAGAACTAAAGAAAAAGCTAGAACAGGCCAAGGCACAGTATGAAAAGCAGGCCTTGCAATTGCGGAAGAAGCGGAAGGAAACGGCCAAGGCATTTGTCGAGGAAATCCGGCAAGGACTTGTGGAGTTAAATTTCCTGGACGTTCGTTTTGAAATGCAGTTTACGGAGACGGCGAAATATACGGCGAACGGCATGGACGAGGCGGAATTTTATATTTCCACCAATCCGGGCGAGAAAGTGCGGCCAATGAAGACGGCCGTTTCCGGCGGCGAATTGTCCCGTATCATGCTGGCGGTCAAAACCGTCCTGGCTGACAAGGAAGATACGCCGACCTTGATTTTTGACGAGATTGACACTGGAATCAGCGGCATCACGGCCGGAAAGGTGGCGGACGCGATGCACGTCATCGGAAAGTCGCGCCAGGTCTTGTGCATCACCCACCTGGCACAGATTGCCGCCGTGGCGGACGCACATTTCCTGATTGAAAAATCGGCGAGTAAAAATAAAACAAAAACACAAATTCATATTTTATCAAAAGAAGACTCCGTAAAGGAACTGGCTCGTATTCTTGGCGGCGCGAACGTGACGGAGAGCATCCTTGAGAGCGCGCGGGAAATGAAAGAAAGAATTGGCAGAGTGTGAAACGAAATACCAGTGTGAAAGCTTAAAAGATTCATATACTATAAGAGAACCCAAAGAAGAGAGCGGATGCCGTAATTTAAAAGGTGTTCGTTTTCTTTTTCCCGGCATGCGGGAATACAAAAGTAGAAAAAGAAAGGGCGTGGCTTATAGTATGAACAGAAGAAAAAAGAAATGGAAAAAACGACTTGTCGGGTGCGTGCTCGCATTTGCAATCTGCATGTACGGACCTGTCGGGTGGACGGCGGAGGATATCTTTCCCAAGGAGGCCTCCGGCGCGGTGGAGATGGAAGAGGACACGGTTTTGGTCGGGGGGATGCCGGTGGGAATCTATATGGAGACAGAGGGAGTCCTTGTGCTTGATACGCAAGGTGTAAAAGGGATGGACGGGCAGGAATATGAGCCGGCTCACAACCTGGTTCAGTCAGGGGACTATATCGTTGGAATCAACGACACGCGGATATCGGATAAAAAGGAGCTCGTGCGCACGCTGGATGAATTGGACAAAAAAGAGGTCGTTCTAAGTGTAAAGAGGGACATGGAAAATATTGATATAAAGCTTGATGCCGTAGAATGCGAGCCGGGGGAGTATAAATTGGGAATCTGGGTAAAGGATAACATACAGGGACTGGGAACCATCACGTTCCTTAATCAGAACAGTGAATTCGGCGCGTTGGGACACGGAATCCATGACAATGACACGGGCGTGCTCTTAAATATCAGCGAGGGCAGGGTATATAGGACCAGCATCCGTTCCGTGGTCAAGGGCATGGACGGTGTCCCGGGCAGCATGGAAGGGCTCATCGTCTATAACCGTTATAACCGTCTGGGGACGATTCGCAAAAATACGGAAAAGGGAATTTATGGGCAGTTGGACGATATACAGGCACTTTTTTCAGAGCAGATGGCAGTACAGGTGGCCAAGAAGGAGGAAGTGGTTCCAGGCCCTGCCACGATTCGCTGCTATGTGAATGACAAGTTGGAAGAATATGCCATCCGGATTCTGGAAATCAATGAGGCGGCCTATGACACGAACAAGGGCATGGTCATCGAGGTGACGGACGAGCGGCTTCTTCAAGAAACCGGAGGCATCGTGCAGGGTATGAGCGGTTCGCCGATTCTGCAAAACGGAAAGCTGGTCGGGGCCGTCACGCATGTGTTTGTCAATGACCCGACAAAAGGGTACGGCATTTTTGCGGAAATTATGATAAGGGAATCGGAAAACTGACACAATCGTATGACAAAATACGCGCCGTTTTCGCAAGAAAAAAACCAAATTCACACTATATTTTGTATGGATCGTGATGCTTTGACACAATACCGCAAAAGAATTCAGCCTTATGTCGAATGGCGCGGTGGAATGTCCTTGCTTATTAAAAAGGGAGTGACGTATAATGAAGCAGGTGGCTTTCTTGGTGAAAGGGATTCATGAGGAGGAAGCTTTATGGAACCTTTGAACGTGGCCATTGCTGATGATAATGTTCGTTTGCTCAACCTGATGGAGAGTATCATCAACAAAGATGAAGACTTAAATGTGGTGGGAAAAGCGACGGATGGCGAGGAAATGTGCCAGATTATCAAAGAGACGGAGCCGGACGTCGTCCTGATGGACTTGATTATGCCAAAGATGGACGGCATCACGGTAATGGAAAGTGTCGGACACGATTCCGGCATGAAAAAACAACCTTGCTTTATTATCATTTCAGCAGTCGGACAGGAAAGAATTACGGAAGATGCCTTCAACAAAGGAGCAAATTACTATATCTTAAAGCCGTTTAATAATGACATGCTGATAAACAGAATCAAGACGGCCAAGGAGATATACAAAAGCCACGAGGAACCAAAGGATGAGATCATAGAGCGACCCCAATGGTATGAGAGTGTACAAAGAGAGAGGGAAAAGGAACGAGAACGGGAAAGGGAACTGGAACGGGAGAGAGAAAAAGAAAAGGAAAAGGAACGAGAACAACAGAACGCCGCACTTCCCGATGATTCGGGAGAACATTTGGAAAATCGGGTGACGGACATGTTGCATGAGATTGGAATCCCGGCACACATCAAAGGCTATCATTATTTGAGGGATTCAATTATCATGGCAGTGGAAGACATGGACGTTTTAAATGCCATCACCAAGATTTTATATCCAACCGTGGCGAAAAAATACCAGACGACCTCGAGCCGGGTGGAACGAGCCATACGACATGCGATAGAAGTGGCCTGGAGTAGAGGAAAATTGGACACATTGGACGAATTATTTGGCTATACTGTCAGCAACGGCAAGGGCAAGCCGACGAATTCCGAATTCATAGCCCTGATTGCCGATACGATACAGTTAGAGTACAAGCATCAAAAGAACCACAGATAAAAGAACTTTCTGCGAAGAGCCGGAGAATTTTTCTATCAAGGGCAGTAATTCACGCAGATAGTTCTTTTCTTTCTGGAAAAAATGAGGTATAATGTACATATATGTATGGAAGAAGCTATATATGTATGAAAAAAAACAACAAGAGAAATGAAAAATGGAGGGTTGGAAATGAAAAACATATTGTTTGCTGCTTCAGAATGTGTTCCGTTTATCAAAACAGGAGGTCTTGCAGACGTGGCGGGGTCGCTGCCAAAGTATTTTAACAAGGAAAACTATGACGTGAGGGTAGTTTTACCAAAGTATAACTGCATGTACCAGAAGTGGAAGGATATGATGGAGTACATTGACAGCTTCTATATGAATCTGGCGGGGGCGGACAGGTATGTCGGTATTTTGACATGTGAATACGAGGGAATCCGGTTTTACTTTATTGATAATGAGTATTATTTCAGCGGCGGAAGCCCCTATGAGGGAGATCCGAAATGGGGGATCGAGAAGTTTGCATTCTTTTCCAAGGCCGTATTGAGCATATTGCCCGTCATCGGATTCCGCCCGGACCTGATTCACTGCCATGACTGGCAGACGGGTTTGATCCCGGTATATCTTGATAATTTCCGTTTTGCAGGAGAGTACTACCGCGGGATCAAGAGCGTGATGACGATACATAACCTGAAGTTCCAGGGCGTGTGGGACACGAAGTCGGTGAGGTACATTACCGGCTTGCCGGATTATTATTTCGTACCGGACAAAATGGAAGCCTACAAGGATGCAAATTTGTTGAAGGGCGGTATCGTGTATGCGGACAAGGTGACGACGGTCAGCCAGACGTACGCGCAGGAGATTAAGACGCCATTTTACGGTGAGGCACTGGACGGCCTGATGAATGCACGCTCCCATGACTTGTGGGGCATTGTCAATGGACTTGACTATGACGAGTGGAATCCGGAGAAGGATCCGATGATCGCACATCCGTTTAACGTGGAGAATTTCCGCAAGGTCAAGGTGCTTAATAAGACGAGCCTGCAGGAAGAACTGGGACTGGACAAGGATCCGAAGGCCATGATGATCGGTCTCGTGTCTCGTTTGACGGATCAGAAGGGCTTTGACCTTGTGGACTACATCATGGATGAATTGTGTCAGGATGCGGTTCAAATCGTCGTGCTGGGAACCGGGGAAGCGAAGTACGAGAACATGTTCCGTCATTTTGCATGGAAATACGCCGGCAAAGTATCCGCCAACATTTATTATTCCAATGAGTTGTCCCACCGCATTTATGCGTCCTGCGATGCGTTCTTGATGCCGTCGTTGTTTGAACCATGTGGATTAAGCCAGCTTATGAGCCTGCGCTACGGGACACTTCCCATTGTTCGGGAGACCGGAGGGCTTAAGGACACGGTGGAGCCGTACAATGAGTATGAAAAGACTGGTACCGGCTTTAGTTTCACGAACTATAATGCGCACGAGATGCTGAGCACGATTCGCTATGCGGAGCAGATTTTCTACGATAAGAAGAGGGATTGGAACAAAATGGTCGAGAGGGCGATGAACATGGACTTCTCATGGAAGAATTCGGCGGCACGGTACGAACTCCTTTACCGTGAATTGCTTGGAGAATAGGGCGTCATGGTTTCCCTCGTGCTTGTGCGGGGAAGCTTGTAAACGATAAGGCGGGCGATAGGAGAACGCAGGATGAAGATTATAGACAAACTTACGGGCGAGGACAAGATACATATTTCTTTCGAGATATTCCCGCCCAAGACGGATGCGGGAATTGAAAAGGTACTGGAGACGGCGGATCGTATCGCCGAGCTGAAGCCTTCTTATATCAGCGTGACTTATGGGGCGGGCGGCGGAACGAGCAAGAACACGGCCCGTATCGCAAATCATATTAAGACGGATTTAGGCGTTGAGAGTCTTGCACACCTGACATGCGCCTCTTCTACAAAGGAAGAGGTGCGTCAGGTGATTGAGAACTTAGAGGTACTTGGCATTGAGAACATCCTTGCCTTGCGCGGGGACATTCCGCAAGGGATGGTGTTTCCGACCGAAGATCGCTTTTGTTATGCATATGAATTGGTAGAGGAAATCAAAAAGAACGGTGATTTTTGTATCGGGGCCGCTTGTTATCCGGAGGGGCATGTGGAGAACGAGCACAAGGTAGACGACATCAAATATTTGAAGCAGAAGGTGGATGCAGGTGTTGACTTTTTGACGACGCAGATGTTTTTTGACAATGACATCCACTATAATTTCCTTTACCGGATTCGTGAGGCGGGAATCACGGTTCCGGTGTTGCCCGGCATCATGCCGATTACCAGCGCGTCCCAGATGAAGAAGAGCCAGGAGCTATCGGGAACCGTGTTCCCCAGACGTTTCTTGTCGATTCTTGACCGTTTCGGAGATTATCCGGACGCGATGAAGCAGGCGGGCATCGCCTATGCGACGGATCAGATTATTGACCTGCTTGCGAACGGGATAAAGAATATCCACATTTATTCTATGAATAAACCGGACGTGGCGATTGCCATCATGGAAAACTTATCGGAGATTATAAAGTGCTAAGCATGTCAGCTTGCCATGGGCAAGACACTAGGTATGTCGACATGGCATTGGGAGATGAAGGGACGATGGAACATCTGAAAAAGGAGGCCATCCGCTATCTCGGATATGGAAAACATGCGGTAGATGAGGAGACGCTTCGCTTGATTGCAGAATCGTTTGACGATTTGCAGCGGACGGCGCAGCGAAAAAGCATCTATCGCATCTTTGCGTTGTCGAATGGCGGAGATGAACGGGCAAATGCACAAGTCGGTTTCGGTGAGGATTCAAGTGGGCAAGAAGCTGCCAGTGCAAACCGCATTATAATCGGAAACATGGAAATCGAGAGCCGGAATCTGGCAAAAAATTTGCGGGGGTGCGAGGAGGCCGTGCTTTTTGGGGCCACGTTGGGAATCGGGGTGGATCGGCTGATTTCCAGGACGGGGCTTACCAACATGGCGAAGGCCGTCGTCTTGCAGGCCTGTGCAGCCGCCTATTTGGAGGAATATTGCGATGTCTGCCAGGAGCAGATTGCGGAAGAAATGAAAAAAGAGGGAAAGTATTTAAGGCCTAGGTTTAGCCCCGGATACGGAGATTTTTCCCTTTCCCACCAAAATCAACTGATGCAGATGCTGGACTGTGCAAAAAAAATCGGCCTCACGATGACGGAGAGCTGCCTTATGACACCGACAAAATCAGTCACGGCGGTCATCGGGGTCAGCACGACAATGATACCGTGCCACCGAAGCGGCTGCGAGGCGTGCCAGAAGGTGGATTGTGCGTATCGGAGATAACGAACAGAAGGGATACAACATGATTTTAGACGAACTAGGAAAAAGGCTGTTGATTTTTGACGGCGGCATGGGTACGCTTTTACAAGAACGGGGGTTGAAGGCGGGCGAGCTTCCGGAGACTTGGAACTTTGAGCACGCAGAAGACATTATCGGCATCCATAGGGCGTATATCGAGGCCGGGAGCGACATTGTCCTGACGAATACGTTCGGTGCGAACGCGTTGAAGTTCCATGACGAGAGATATCCGTTAAAGGACGTGGTGGAGGCGGCGGTGCAAAATGTGCGCACGGCCTTTTCCCAGGCCGGAAAAAAGGGATATGTCGCGTTGGATGTCGGCCCGACGGGAAAATTGTTAAAGCCGATGGGAGACTTGGACTTTGAGGACGCTTACCGGACGTTTCGCGAGGTGATGCGCTACGGCGCGCGGGCCGGCGTGGATTTGATCCATATCGAGACGATGAGCGACACCTACGAGATGAAGGCGGCGGTGTTGGCGGCCAGGGAAAACACCAATCTCCCGGTGTTCGTGACGGCGGTTTTTGACGAGAGGAGGAAGCTTTTGACCGGCGCGGACGTGGCGGCGGTCGTGAGCATGCTGGAGGGCTTGCGCGTTGACGCGTTGGGTGTCAATTGCGGGCTTGGACCGATTCAGATGGAGCCGGTGCTTGACGAGATGTTTGCCTGCAGCTCGCTTCCCGTCATCGTGAAGCCAAATGCCGGATTGCCAAAGAACAAGGATGGAAAAACGGTCTATGACATTTCTGCGGAGGAGTTTGTCGCGGAGATGGAAAAGATTGTAAAAAAGGGCGCGCTCATTGTCGGCGGATGTTGCGGGACGACGCCGGAGCATATCCGCCTGTTGGCCGGGCGGGTTGCCGATGCGAAGGTGCGTTTGCCGGAGAAGAAGACGCAGACGGTCATTTCCTCTTATGGAAAGGCGGTCACCTTTGGCGCACGGTCCAGAATCATCGGGGAGCGGATTAACCCGACCGGAAAGAAGAAGCTGAAAGCGGCCTTGAAGGAGCATGACATCGACTATATTCTAAAGGAAGCCATCATGCAGGAGGAAAAGGGCGCGCACATTCTGGACGTGAACGTGGG
>CATLEQ010000140.1 GCA_949915905.1 uncultured Lachnospiraceae bacterium
CGGCAATGACGGCGCGAAGGATGACACGAAGCAGGAAGAGCAGGGTGGCGGCGACGCTTCGAGCGATGGCGGCTATCACTTCGAGGTCATCGTAAAGAGCTTCCAGTCCACGTACTGGCAGGCAGCCGTTATCGGTATTGACAATGCCTGCGAGGAGCTGGGTGTGACGGCGAACGCCAATGGGCCGGCAAACGAGTCCGATATTGCCGACCAGATTCAGATGATTGACAGCGCGATTGAGAAGAAACCGGACGGAATCGGTTTGGCCGCGTGCGACACGAATTCTGTAATGGATTCCTTGACGAAAGCGGCGGAGGCCGGCATTCCGGTCGTATGTTTCGACACGGGCATTGACAATGCCCCGGAAGGTAGCGTATATGCCACGGTCGCGACGGACAACGAGGCGGCAGGCGCGTGTGCGGCTGAGAACATGTTCCCGGTTATCGAGGAGAAGATTAAGGCTGCCACGACGGACGCGAAGGTTCGTATCGGCGAAGTGAACCAGGATGCCACGGGATTGAACATCCAACAGCGTGGTAACGGATTTATTGCCAAGATGATCGAGCTTTGTAACGGAGCTGACAAGAAGGTTGCGGTAGTTGGTAATGAATTTTATGTAAATGCGGCAGAAGGCACGGTATCCGAGGCAGAAGCGGAAGTCATCATCGAAGTAGGCGTTCCGGCGCAGACGACGGTAGATTTGGCCTCCACGGAAGCACAGAAGATTATGGCGAAGGACGACACGATTGCCATTTGGGGATCCAACCAGACGACTGCAGAGGGCGTTATTACGGCAAACCAGACGCTGAACAGGCTGTCTACAGATCCGAACACGGGTATCATCGGCGCAGGGTTTGATGCCGGTACTCCGCAGAAGGAAGCCATCATGAATGACAAGTTCATCGGTTCCGTAACGCAGTCCCCGTTGATGATGGGTTACGAGTGTATCCAGACATTGAACAAGATTGCCAAGGGCGAGAGCGTAAAGGACATCCCGATGGATGGTTACTGGTACAACAAGGACAACATGGAAGACGATGATATCAAGCCGAACCTTTATGACTAATCTTTGTGGTGAAATGTAACTTGTGAGTACTCTTTGTTTAGTGAAGTAAATATTCTGATGAAGGGAAGGGGAATCGGATTTACTTCGATTCCCCTTCGGATGTTTTGACGGACTTAAGAAGCTGGGCCGTTTTCGAATGACGGGAGGGATGGCATGCTGAAAGATTTGGAAACGATATTTGACAACATGGTCGGTATGATGAAGAAGTTAAAGAAAAAATCATATGAGGAAAACATGAGGCAATTTCTTGCGAAAAATCAGCATTTCTTTACGGAAATGACGGAGCATCTGGACGCGGCAGAGGACAAGGAAAAAGCCGCCAGGGAGATTGCGACGGTATTTGCGGACACGGTTGAGACCGCGTTTGGAAAGGGTGAGAAAAAGAAAATTGCCTCCCGCACGCAGGCGGATGTCAATTTCTTCATGATCTATTATGTATTTCCGGCCATTCTGAAAACGGGACATGAAGATTGCAGGTTGATTGCGGACAGCATTTGCGCGGAGTGGAAAACGCGATTTAAAGACAGTGAGATAGGGTATACGGATTATGATTCCTTGTATGAATCATTTAGAGAAAAGATATTCGGGATATTCTAAAAAGGAGGACAAAAACATGGCAGCAAACAGATTGATTGGAGGTCAGCCGGTCATCGGCATCCGCCCCACGATTGACGGAAGAAGGGGAGCACTCAAAGTGCGTGAGTCGTTGGAAGAGCAGACGATGGGCATGGCAAAAGCGGCGAAGAAATTGTTCGAGGAGAACCTCCGCTATTCCAACGGGGAGCCGGTAAAGGTCGTAATCGCCGACACGACGATTGGACGCGTGGGCGAGACCGCGGCATGTGCGGAGAAGTTCAAAAGAGAGGGCGTTGACATTACGTTGACGGTTACGCCGTGCTGGTGCTACGGTTCGGAGACGATGGACATGGATCCGAATACGATCAAGGGCGTGTGGGGACTGAACGCGACGGAGAGACCGGGTGCCGTTTACCTGGCATCGGTACTTGCGACGCATGCGCAAAAGGGACTTCCGGCATTTGGTATTTATGGACATGACGTGCAGGATGCGGATGATGCCGAGATTCCGGCGGATGTAAAGGAAAAGTTGCTTCGGTTTGGCCGGGCGGCAGTTGCGGCGGCTTCGATGAGAGGCACTTCCTATCTGCAGATTGGTTCTATTTGTATGGGTATCGGCGGTTCCATTATTGATTCGGACTTCATCGAGTCTTATTTGGGAATGCGCGTGGAATCCGTCGACGAGGTGGAAATCATCCGCCGCATGACGGAAGGTATCTACGACAAGGCAGAGTTTGAAAAGGCACTTGCGTGGGCGAAGGAGAAATGCACCATCGGATTTGACAAGAATCCGGAATGGTTGCAAATGTCAGAGGAAAAGAAGAACGAGCAGTTTGAATTTGTTGTAAAGATGGCTGTCATCATCAAGGATCTGATGGGTGGAAACAAGAATCTGCCGGAGGGTTGCGAGGAAGAGATGGTAGGCCACAATGCAATCGCGGCCGGGTTCCAGGGACAGAGGCAGTGGACGGACTTCTATCCGAACGGCGACTTTGCGGAAGCCATTTTAAACAGCTCCTTTGACTGGAACGGGGCGCGGGAGCCATACATCCTTGCCACGGAGAATGACGTGTTAAACGGCCTGGGCATGCTGTTTATGAAGCTTTTGACCAATCGGGCGCAGATTTTTGCCGATGTTCGTACCTATTGGAGTGGGGACGCGGTGAAGCGCGTGACCGGATATGAAATTGAAGGAAAGGCAAAAGAAGCAGACGGTTTCATTCACTTGATTAATTCCGGCGCGGCCTGCCTTGACGCATGCGGCGAGTCGAAGGACGCGGATGGTAACGGCGTGATGAAGCCGTGGTACGAGGTGACCGAGGCAGACCAGGATGCCATGCTGAAGGCTACCACCTGGAATGCGGCGGACAACGGATATTTCCGTGGCGGTGGATTTTCTTCCCGTTTCCTGACACAGGCGGAGATGCCTGCCACGATGATTCGTCTGAATTTGGTAAAGGGATTGGGACCGGTTCTGCAGATTGCGGAAGGGTGGACCGTGAACCTGCCGTTCGAGGTGTCTGACGCGTTGTGGAAGAGAACGGACTATACGTGGCCGTGTACGTGGTTCGCACCGAGATGTACGGGCGAGGGCGCGTTTAAGACTGCCTATGACATGATGAACAACTGGGGAGCCAACCATGGCGCGATTTCTTATGGACACATTGGCGCGGACTTGATTACGATGGCTTCCATCCTTCGGATTCCGGTGTGCATGCACAACGTGCCGGAGAAAGACATTTTCAGGCCGGCAGCCTGGAACGCGTTCGGCATGGATAAGGAAGGCCAGGACTATAGGGCGTGCGCGGCATATGGGCCGATGTACAAATAGGAAGGAGACTGTTTATGTTAAAGGGAATACCGAAAATATTGTCTCCGGAACTTTTGAAGGTGTTGTGCGAGATGGGACACAGTGATAGGCTGGTCATTTCCGACGGGAATTTTCCGGCGGAATCCATGGGAAAAAACGCCATCGTGATTCGTTGTGACGGGCACGGGGTGCCGGAAATCTTAGATGCCATCCTGCAAGTGTTTCCGCTGGACACGTACGTGGAAAAGCCGGTCAACCTGATGGCGGTGATGGAGGGAGACGACGTGGAAACGCCGATTTGGGACACGTACAAGGAGCTTGTCGCGAAGTATGACAAGCGCGGCGCGGCGGCCGTCGGAAACATCGAACGCTTCGATTTCTATAAGGAGGCCAAAACGGCGTACGCGATTATCGCCACGGGCGAGTCCGCGTTGTATGCCAACATCATGTTGCAAAAAGGCGTGGTGATTTAAAAGAATAGTGGAAAGAATCCCCTCTTATCGTTACCCCCGCGGCTTGCCGCGGGGGTTTTGAATTTTTATATTAAAATATATTTGTGTAATTTTACACAAATCACTTGAAAAGTTGCGTGCTGTCGCATATAATATTTATACGAGGGAGGACGGATATGAATTTTTAATCCGTAGGAAAGGAGGCAATTATGAAGTATATTTATACTGCAACATTTGTACCGAAAGAAGACGGAACTAAATTTTATTGTAGGGTTCCAGATTTACCAGGTTGTATTACCACGGGAGATAGTCTTGATGATGCAATTGAAATGATTACTGATGCCGCCAGTGGATGGCTCGTGGTGGCAGAGGACGAAGGGAATGAGATACCGAAAGCGACACCGCAATGTGATTTGGACATTCCGGATAATGCCATTTGTTCGATTATTCGAATCGACACGTTTGCTTATCGTGCGGCAACGGATACCAGGGCAGTGCGAAAAAATGTTTCTCTTCCTGCGTGGATGGCAAATCTGGCAGAGAAAAGGGATGTAAATTGTTCCCAAGTACTTCAAGATGGCTTGATGCAATTATTTAATAGGGGTACAGGGCAAGCGAGATGATTGTGTCAGTCATTTGACATTAATAAGGATGTCGTACAAATAGTGGAGTGAGGGTATGAAAATCGCAATCGTGGATGACGAATGGAATATGACACGGCAAATCGAGGCGTTTCTGGAGCGGTTTCAGGCAGAGAATCCGGTGGCCGTGACCGCGCGGGTGTTTCATGATGCCGCATCATTTTTGGCGGAATATGACGAAAATTATGACCTGGTACTGCTGGACGTGGAGATGCCGGGCATGAACGGCATCGAGGCGGCGAAACGAATTCGTGAAAGAGACGCGAAGGTGAGCATCATGTTCATTACCAACATGGCGCAGTACGCCATCCATGGCTACGAGGTGGAGGCCGTGGATTACGTCTTGAAGCCCATTGGTTATCAGGATTTTGCCATGAAGATGAAAAAGGCCCTTCGTTATATCGAGCGTGATGCAAGTCGGCAGTTGGTGCTTGACACCACGGCGGGAAAACTGGCGGTGAAGGTGTCGGACATCGTTTATGTCGAGGTGATTCGCCATTATCTCAATTTCCACACGGACGCGGCCGTATACGAGGTACGCGGCGTGATGCGGGAATGGGAAAGCCGGCTTGGGCGGTATCATTTTGCGCGGTGCAATCAAAGTTTCCTGGTTAATTTGGCCAAGGTGCGGGCGATTCATGGAAATAAGGTGCTGGTCGAGGGGATGGAATTGACGATTAGCCGTAATAAAAAGAACGAATTCGTGCAGGCGTTTACCAGGTACGTGGGAGGAATGGATTAGGATGGGCGCGGTGGATTTTTTTGAGGAGCTTCGGTTTATCTGGGAACTGTTGGCGGCGGAGCATTTGTTCGCGTTCGTGTTCGCGAAACGGCGGGAGCGGTATGGCTGGACGGTAGTGATAAGCGGACTGGTTCTGACGGCCTGGGCGTGCCTTTATCCGTTTTGGCAGAATGACTTTCTCTGGGACGTATTTGGCCGTTGGGGAAAGGTTTTTCACGTCGCATGGTATATCAGCCTGGCCGTTGCCAGTGGAATCGCCATTTATTTATGTTACTATTTGACCGTGGCGGACATGTTGTTCGTGTGTGCCGCCGGATATAGCTTGCAGCATGTCGAGTTCGTGGTGGTGAACGAGGTGCTGGCAAAAGGGATTTGGAAGAGGCTTCCGAATCTTCTGCCTGTTTACGCGGCCATTTGCGTGGTGACGACGGTTCTCTTGTATGCGCTTGCCTACCATATCGTGGAGGATAAGTTTCATGCTTCGGGCGGGACGCTTTTCGAGGACAAGCCGTCAAACCTCGCATTTACGGCGTTGATGTATTTGATGCTGTTCGCGGCGACGTTCATGTGCCAGTCAATTTTTGTGTCGAGCCAGGCGAATTATGAACGGATTAATTATCTGGGGGCGACGACGGATTTTTTGATTTGCCTGCTGATACTTAGCGTGCAATATAATATTTGCAAGGTGCACAATTTGAACCGTGAGAAGGACATCATCGGGCAGCTTTTGTACGAGCGCAAGCGGCAGTATGAATTGTCGCGGGAAAATATCGAGGCAATCAACCACAAGTGTCACGACTTGAAGCATCAGCTGCGGGCACTCAAGCAGGTGGGGCAGGACGAGCGAAACCAGTATATCGACGAGTTGGAGCATTCGATTGACATTTACGATGCCGTGGTGGAGACGGGGAACGAGGTGGTCGACACGATATTGTCGGAGAAGGCCTTGAATTGTGAACGGCGCAAAATTAGGCTGTCTTGTATCGTGGATGCCAGTCACTTGGATTTTATGAGCACGCTTGACATTTATGCGATACTGGGAAACGCGCTTGACAACGCGATTGAGACCGTCAGCAAATATCAGGACGATGACAAGCGGGTCATCAGCCTGACAATTAAGACTGTGGGAGATTTTTTGAGTATTCAGACAAACAATTACTGTGAGGGGGAGCTGGAAATCTGCGGCGGCCTTCCGGTAACGACCAAGCGGGACAAGGAGCATCATGGGTTCGGGATGAAGAGCATGCGCCACCTTGTCGATAAATACGGGGGTTCCTTGGCGGTGAATGTGAAGGATAATGTGTTCACGTTGCAGATTTTAGTGCCGATGCCGAAGGAATTTGTGCGGCTCTATGCGGAGCGGGAGGTGGGCAGGAATTAAAATGTGGATGGTTACTATTCATGGGGTCGTGCGCTCCGCCGCACGGCCTCCGTTCGACAGAGTGATGGTGTCGGTCATGGGCGGCGAAGGCCGCGAATTGTAAACGGGATGTTAGGAACTGTCAGATGTGCCAGAAAAGTGCCAGTCGTGCCAGAGATATTGCACGGAGGGGCACTTTTTTGTATAGTGGGGAAAAGAAGTATCTTCTTTTGGGTGAAAAGATTAAAAAATAAAAGAAAGGGAGAATGAGGAAGATGAAAAAGACCAGGAAACCAATGACCGTGCCAAAGGCCATAGTGACTTACGTCATTTGCGCGGTCTTAATCTGCGCGATGTTGGTCGGCACCTATTACGCGGACGTGTACCGTGACCTGATTACGGTGTACTTAAGCGGCTCGGGGGCGGTCACGACGGACAAGTCCGAGGATGTCTGCCGTAGGATTGAGGAGGAAGGCATGGTCTTGCTTAAGAACGAGGATGCCGCCCTGCCGCTTGCGTCGGGGGCGAAAATATCCTTGTTCGGCCAGGACAGCGTGGACTTCGTGTATGGCGGGGCGGGCTCCGGTTCCGTGGACACGACGCTTGCACCGAATTTGAAAGAGGCCATGGAGGCGGCCGGATTTACGGTCAATGAGACTTTGTGGGACTTCTACGAGAGCGGGGCGGGGAAAAATTACCGCAAGAGCGTGCCGGACGAGACGGGGGCGGGCGAGTTCGCCGTCAACGAGGTTCCGGCAGACGTTTATACGGACGCGGTGAAAAAGAGCTTTGCCGATTATAACGATGCGGCAATCGTCTGCATCGGGCGAAGCGGCGGGGAGAGCGCGGACATTCCAACCGAGCCGCTCGCTTCCGGATATCAGTACCTGGAGCTTGACAATAATGAACTGGACATGCTGGCGATGGCGTGTGAGAATTTTGACACGGTCATCGTGCTGTTAAATGCCAACAACGCGCTGGAACTGGGATTTCTGGAGGATGAGGCGTATGAAAACGTGAAGGCCTGCGTGTGGTGCGGCGGCGTCGGCCAGGTCGGCATATACGCGATTGGCGATGCGTTGGCCGGGACGATTAATTTCTCCGGGCATTTGGCGGACACATATGCGTATGATTCGCTCAGCGCCCCGTCGAACGCCAATATCGGTGATTTTGACATTTTAAACAGCGAGGTGGAAAACGGCACGAAATATACGGTTTATGCGGAAAATATTTATGTCGGTTACCGCTATTATGAGACGCGCTACGAGGACGTGGTGCTGGGCCAGGGGAACGCGGGGAATTTCGATTACGCCTCCGAGGTGCAGTTCCCGTTTGGATTCGGCTTGTCCTATACGGAGTTCGAATGGTCGGACTACGAAGTCGAGGAGAAGTCTGACACGTTCGAGATATCCGTGAAGGTGACCAACACGGGCGACGTGGCGGGCAAGGACGTGGTGGAAATCTACATGCAGTCGCCCTATACCGATTATGATAGGGAGAATGGCGTGGAGAAGGCTGCCGTGGAGCTGGTCGGATTTACCAAGACGGGAGAAATCAAGGCCGGCGATTCGGAAACGGTCAAGGTGTCCGTGCCGAAGGAGAGCATGAAGGCTTATGACGCGAACAAGGCCAAGACCTATATTTTGGACGAGGGCGATTATTATTTTGCGGCGGGTGAGAACGCGCATGACGCGCTCAACCACATTTTGGCGGCCAAGGGTTATGCGGCGAAGGACGGCATGGACGAAGACGGTGACGAAAGCCTCGTTTACAAGACGATGGTGGATAAGTTTGACGCGGAAATTTATGCCAAGTCCGGCGAGACGGGTGAGGAAGTGACCAATCAACTGGACGACGTGGACATTCGTTATTATGACGGGGACTTTACCTATTTGACGAGAAGCGACTGGGAAGGGACGTATCCGTCCACGTACAAGGACGGTGCCATGAACGCGTCGACCGCGATGCTTCGTGACCTTGAGTGGGATCGCAGTGACGAGGTGATTGCGGACGGTTCCACGATGCCAAAGTTTGAGGTGGCGACGGACAAGAAGGTGGCCGACGTCGCGGGGCTGGATTATGCGGACTCG
>CATLEQ010000141.1 GCA_949915905.1 uncultured Lachnospiraceae bacterium
CGGGCGGTGCGGACCATCCGGGGAACGTGTAAGGAACTGCACGTCGACCCGGAGCGGATTTTTGCAATCGGGTTCTCCGGCGGCGGCCACATGGTCGCGAGCCTGGCCACGTTGTATGATTTGCCCGAATTGCAGGACGATGAAACATATAAAGGCGTGTCGAACAGGCTGGACGCGGCCGTGCTGGTTTACGCACTGGTCACCGGCGGGAAATACACTTGCCCGGGGGCGTACGACAGACTGCTGGGGGAAGGCGCGCCAGAGGAAGAGATTCGGAAGCATTCGCTTGAATTACAAGTAACGGAAAATTCCGTGCCGATGTACCTCATGCACGGAACGGCGGACGTCATGTGCCCGGCGGACAACGCGCTCATGATGGCAAAGGCGTGCATGGAAAAGAACGTGCCGTGCGAACTGCATTTGTACCTGGGGTGCTTCCATGGCTTCACATGCGCCAACCTCGCGCCCGAATTTACCGAGAGTTCCAAGTACGTGTTTGAGCAGCTGTACGAGACCATCGAGGCGATGGACGCGGAAGAATTTGCCGGATATGGGAAATTATTTTCTGAATTGAGGCAGGGCATGGATTACGAAGACTTCGTAAAGGTCGTCCAGGAAGTGACGATGGGGAAACTGTGGGGGCTTGGCCTGCCCATGGATCCCGAAAAGGTGCAGAAGGCGAAGGAATCCATGATGGCGACGGCCGGAAACTTAAGCTACGCGGTCAATCAAAACCCGAACGTGGGAGAATGGTGGACCGGCGTGGATCGCTGGATTCGGATGGTGGCGAGGAAAGTCTGACGGTTATACTAGGAATGAAATCGCCAAAGGGATAAAAAGGCCGGAAGTCGTTATGACTTCCGGCCTTTTTATCCCTTTGGCATGCACCGTTTTACGTCAGCCCTTGACCGCCCCCATCGTGATTCCCTTCTCGAAATATTTCTGGAAGAACGGGTAGGCCACCAAAATGGGCAGGATGCCGATGACCGCGATGGCCATGCGCACCGACACGCTTGGAATGTTCTGCGTCGCCATCTGGATGTCCGAATGGCTCGCCATGTACTGCACGTTACTATTCATCTGGTTCAATAACAACTGTACCGTATATAACTTCGAATCGGTGACGTAATATAGGCCGTTGGTCCAGTCGTTCCAGTACCCGACCGCCGTCAAAAGCCCTACTGTCGCCAGA
Organism: uncultured Lachnospiraceae bacterium; assembly: GCA_949915905.1. Taxonomy (GTDB): domain Bacteria; phylum Bacillota; class Clostridia; order Lachnospirales; family Lachnospiraceae; genus Schaedlerella. The sequence goes on from CATLEQ010000141.1 coordinate 1,193, forward strand.
ATCGGCTTGGACAGCGGCAGGATGATTTTCAAGTAGATGTAAAACGGCCCCGCCCCGTCAATCTCTGCGGCTTCCTGCAATTCCTTGGGAATGCTGTTCCTCATGTAGTTTCGCACCAGCACCACGTTGAAGCCGTTTAGCAAGAGGTTGGGCATGATCAGCGCCCAGATCGTGTTTTTGACGTTTACCACGTTCGTGTAAATAATGTAGCTGGAAACCACGCCCCCGTTAAACAACATCGTGATCAATATCAGCACGAATACCGCGTTCAGACCCGGCACGTCCCGCTGGGAAAGGGCGTACCCCGTCAGCGACACTAAAATCAGGGACAATACCGTTCCCACCACCGTCACGAAAATCGTAATCAGGTACGCGTTTCCAATCTGTGCCCACTCGCGCCCGATGTATTGATACGCCTCCAGGCTGAACACCTTCGGCCAGAACTGGTAACCGAACTTCGTCAATGTCTCATTGTCGGTAAGCGACCCCGATATCATCAGCCAAAACGGCGCAATCGCCAAAATCGTCAGAATGCTCAGCACGACGTGCGCCACGGCGGCAAACACCTTTTCTTGTTTTGAGCGAACTCCATTCATATTTTTCACCTCGCATCATGTTTCCGGGCAATTGACAGACCTGTTCGCACCCGTCAATTGCCTTCGTTTGCTATCGTTTCCTTTTTTCCCGGCCATTGCCTAAACGGTAACGATTTAGGTTAGCAGACCACAGACCCGTCTGCCGCCCTGAATCGTTCCCTAAAAAATCGCGTTTTCTTTGCTGACCTTGCGGATTACCGCGTTGCAGACGATGACCAGCACGAACCCGATGATGGCCTGCAACACACTGGCCGCCGAGGACATCGCGATGTTGTTCTGGTTCATCAAGGCATTATAGACGTATGTGTCTATCGTCTGCGTGACGCTGTACAAGGTTCCGCTATTCTTTGGCACCTGGTAAAACAAGCCAAAATCCGAGGCGCAAATCTTGGAAATGCTCAACACCGTCATGGTGATGATGGTCGGTTTCAGCTGCGGCAGGGTGACGTAGCGGATCTGCTGCCATTTCGTGGCCCCGTCCACCTTCGCCGCCTCGTAGTACTCCGTGCTGATGCCCAGGATGGTGGACATATAGAGCACCATGCCAAATCCAATCGACTTCCACTCGTTGACGAACACCAGGATGAACGGCCAAAATATTTTCTCCTGGTAAAACGAAATGCTGTTCCCGGTCAGCGGCTCGACAATGGATTTGTTGATAAATCCCGTGTCCGCGCTTAAAAAGGCGAACACGAGATAACTGACGATGACCATGCTCATCAGGTAAGGCACCAAAATCACCGTCTGGTAGAACCTTTGTGCCAGGACGCTGCGGATTTCATTAAAGAGAATCGCCACCGTGATGGGAAGGACGGTTCCAATAATCATGAACGCAATATTGTAAAGCAACGTGTTTCGTACGACCGGCCCCAAATTGCCGGACGCGAACAAAAACTTAAAGTTTTCCAGCCCGTTGAACGGACTGTTCAAAATGCCGACACTATAATCCAATTTACGAAACGCAATGGTAATGCCGTACATTGGCAGATAATTATTAATTAAAAAATACAGCATGGCCGGCAATAGCATGATATAAATCGGAATCACCTTTTTCCAGCGAATTCGCCGCTTTCCCATAGTCTTGGCCTTCACCTTGCCTCCCCCTTCCATACGTTTGCAACAATTATTGATTCTTCAGCCATTCATCGAACTGTGCTTGTTTGTCTGCGATAATGTCGTCAATCCCGTTCGCTTCCAGTTTCTGGATGAATTCCGGATAGACGGTGTCCAAATCCGCACTGCCGGTTTCCAACGCCGCCGAATATTCCGAAACGACCGCCTCGACCGCGATAATCTGGTTGGTCATGTCCGTCGTGTCATAGCAGAAGCCGTAGCCCTTCGTCTTATTTTCCAATGCGGCCTCGTTCCATGCCGCATCCTCCTCGGCACTGCTCTCACCCATGTAATAATTCAACCTCTGGTCTCCATACAGTCCCAGGGCAATGTAGTCCGTAAACTTCTCCGTGCGGTTGATGACGCCCGCCTCCTTGTCCACGAATTCGTAGTGCACGCCCTCGAGTCCCCAGGAAAGCAGGTTCACCAAATCCTTGTCCGTGTTGAGCAGGTTCAAAAGCTTCACGGCCGCCTCCGGCTCCTTGGCCGTGGCTGGTATCGTCCAATACGCGCCCTGCGACGCCGAGATTGCGAACATGTGCGGATCGTTGAACATGAGGATCGTCATGTCCTTGCCATAGGATTGACACGCCGTCAGCCGCAGCTGTTCCGTTCCCTCGTCAAAATATCCCAGGAACGTGCCATTCGTCATATAGTCATTCAAGGAAACGTCCGTGGTCGCCGCGTCCTTAAGCACGTAGCCCTTCTCATACCAGTCGCGCACATGCTTTAAGAAGTTCTGGTATTCCTCGGTCTTGTAATAATTTACCACTTCGGTGGAATCGTACCCCATGACGACTCCGGAGGCCGCCGTCGCGCCTAGCGGGTCGGCGATGCACGTCATGCCGGAACGCGGGGTCGCGCCCATCACTCCCGCCGGATACGATTCCGGATACAATGCTTTCAGTTTCGCGAACATCGCGTCCAAATCGTCCAGCGTGATTTTGTCCCCGTTCTGGTAATTGAACCCGGCCGCCTTCATCGCCTCCGTACTAATCATGTATCCGCCGCCATTTCCCATCGGGCTCGACATCGTCATGATGCCATATACCTTGTCCGAGGTCGTCGTGTCATAAATCGGGTCGCCGGCCTCGTGCATTTTCACCAGGTCCGGGCCGTTTTCCGGCAGCCACTCGTCCATTGGCTGGATCATGTTCGTGTCGATAAACGGCTTCAATCCCGTAAACGCCACGCACATCAGGTCGATCTGCTCGCCGCCACCAATCCACATCGGGCACTGGGAACCGATGTCGAACACGGATACCGGCTTGAACTCCACTTCCACGTTGATTTTTTCCTTCGTGATTTCATTGACCGCGGCTTCCACCTTGCCCAAATCTGCCGATTCCACACCCGCGGTGATGTACGTCATGACCACGTGCGGCATCCCGTCCGTCCCATCCGTCTCGGCATCGTTCTTTTTGTCGCCGCCGTTTCCCCCGCATCCCGTAAGAAGCGATAATGCCATCGCCCCGGTCAAAAGGGCCGCTCCAAGCCTTTTCCATTTTTTCATAACTAAAATCCTCCTTTTGTTTGTTATTATGGTTCGATTATAAACGAAAAAGGCGGATCCGTATTATACAAATCCACCTTGAATATGTCCAAATCCACCATCTTGAGCTTGCGAGCCGACTTGTTCCTTTGCTTGTGAGCTTTTCATCCGGCCGTGAATCGTGACCATCTTGGATACTATTTTCCCGCATCATGGAGCTTGCGGAATTCGCTGGGCGTGTAGCCGCTGTACTTCTTAAATTGTTTGGTAAAATAGGCATAATTGGGATAGCCGACCTTGGCCGAGACCATCGTCACCGTCAGCGAGGTGTTCTTCAAAAGTTCTTCCGCCAGCGAAAGCCGGTAATCCGCCACGTACTCCACGATGGTCTTCCCGTATTTCTTTTTGAAACTGCGCATCAGGTGGTTCGTGGACAAAAACACCATCTTGGCCAGTTTTTCCACCGAAATTTCCTCCGCCACGTGCTCCATGACGTAACGATGCACCTGCTCCACCGCGCTGACCTCGTCCTTTTTCTCATCGGCCAGGCGTTCCACGTACGCCTCCCCTATTTTCTTGATCTTTTCATCGGAAACATAGTCCTTCACCTGCCCGACGGCCTTCGTCAAGGCGGCGGACAACACCTCCGGCGTGGCCGGCTTTAAAATATACTGCATGCAGGATAGCTCCACCGCCTGTTGGGCGAACCCGAACTCCCCGTGGCAGCTTAGGATGATGGTGACGATTCCTTTATAGTTTTCATTTACCCAGGAAATCAGATCCAGACCGCTGCCGTTTGGCATTTCGATGTCACAGATGACGATCTGCACGGAGTTTTTTTGCAAAACGTCCTGCGCCTGAGCCATGCTGTTCGCGGTCAGCACCTTCGTGATGCCATATTCAGCAAAACAGACGTCCATTAAAATGGCGTCAATTGCCAGCTGTTCATCATCCACAATTAACAGTGTCATGTCCGTCCCCCCTTAAAAACCGCTCCTGCTCCAGACGGCGCACCGTCTGCACGTTGTCCTCCGTCTTTAGCGGCTCCGCCGGCAATTCCATCCATACTTGCGTCCCGCCGCCAATCTCGCTGGTAATGCGGAAGTCATAATGTTCCCCGTAATAATATTTCAGCCGCCGCTGGCAATTCCAGATGCCGACATGCTTGCCGTTTTTATCTTCCACGATTTCGCCCTCCTGCAGCTTTTCCATGATGTCACGTTCCATCCCGTTCCCCGTGTCACAGATGGAAATGCAGACCTTCTCCCCTTCCTTCCGGATATTGATGAGGATTTCAATCTCGCTGCCCATGACGAGGCCGTACTTGATGCTGTTTTCCACGAAATTTTGCAACAAAAGCTGGGGAATCAAAATGTCCTTCGCGTCCTCGTCCATCTGGTAAACGCAGACGAAGCAGTCCCGGAAACGGACTTTCTGTAACTTTAGGTAGTCGTTCACGAACTGCATTTCCTCCCGGATGGGCACGAGGGCAATGTTCTGCCGCAGGACATAGCGGAAATACTTCATCAAAAGCTGGGTGAAGTCGCTGACCTCGTCGTTTTTTCCCATGCGGGACAGGCTGTAAATCGTGTTCAGAAAATTGAGGAGCATGTGCTGGTTTACTTGCAGGCGCATGTTGATGGCGTCGCCCTGCAGCTTTTCTATTTCACGCTCGTAGGAATTGACAATCAGGTGGTCGAGCTCGTCCACCATGTGGTTGAAACGGTCATACAGATAATCCATCTGGAAATTACTGTTCTTCCCTTCCAGGTGATATTTTAAATTTCCGTTTTCCACCTCTTCCATCGCGTCGCAAAGCCTGACCAGGGGCTTTAACACCATGCGTACGGCGCACAAGCATAAAACCGGTACCGCGACGAAGCTTAAAATGGTAAATGCAAAAAGAACCCGAATCAAGGATGGCAGCGTATGTAAAATGTCCTGGCGCCGCATCGAATACACCAACTCATAGGTTCCCCCGACAAACGGTTGCCTCAATGTGGCGTATTCCGTAGATTCTGACAGCTCGTCCACCAGTCCCGCTTCCACCGTTGCATGGAATCCTTCCGCGTCATAAGACGAACATAACCGTCCTTCTTCGTCCGCCAAATAAACCGTTCCCTTGATTTCCCCGCAGCTTTCATAATAATTTTTCAAAATTTCCTTCACGTCGTGCATCGCCCCGAACGAATAAAACGGGAAATCATAACGGTTGATCAAAAACGCGTCCGTATCCAGGGCGCACCACTTCGTGTCCGTGTAAAACCCGTCCTTGCCGTCCCCGTCGAGCCGAAGGGCGTCCTCCAATTTGGACTGCAGGATAAGCGGATAGTTTTTTTTCTGGAAGAAAAAGCTGACGATGTCCTTCTCCTTGTCCCATATGAAATAATAGCCGCAAACGCCGCCCCATCCCCGACCGACCGCCATCTTGTCCTTGAGGCGGATCGTCTGCACGACCGAGTCCGTCCCCGCTCCCATCGTGAACGCCGCCAGGTTGTCTCCGCTTATCAGTGCCGTCATTTGGTCTTGCACGTAAGAGATTTCCATGTCCACGCCATTCACGTAAAGCCGCAGCCCCCCCGCATAGGAATCCGTTATTTTTTCCTCGTACGATTCCACCACGCTGCTGGTAATCACCGCCGTCAGCACGTTGACCGGCAGGATGACCAGGCACGCCACCACGATCCATTGCACGTTCAAATTACGAAAAATCATACGTAGTCCCGTTTTCATAAACCGCTCCTTTTGTATTCAAATGATGGTTGACTCAAAATGTATTTTAAACCCATGATATCCGCGGATTGCTATACATTTTGAACCCTTGCTTGACTAATACACGTCGCGGGCGTGCTTTTCCCGATATTGCGTGGGGCTCATCCCCTGCCATTTGCGGAAGATGGAGGCGAAGTTGCTCTGCGTCTGAAATCCCATGTAAGCGGCAATGTCGGAGACGGAGCGGTCGGTGTTTCGCAGCAGGTTGCAGGCGATGGAAATCTTTTCCCGCTGGATGTACTGGTGCAGGCCGATTCCCATCTTGCGCGAAAACATGTGGGAAAGGTAGTTCGGGGCGAGACCCGCGTACTCGGCCACGTCCGCGACGGTAATTTTTTTAAAAATATTCCGGGCAATGTAATTCAAGATGCGCTCCATTTGGTACGATGGTTTTTCCTTGTCCATTTGATAGACTAGTTTGGCGAACATGGTCGCCGCGAGTTGGTAAATTTCATGAATTTCTTCACTTGTCTTACAGTAGGAAAGGCAAAAAAGCAGGGTGTCGGAAAGGTCGAAGGCATCATCGGGGCGCACGCCGACGTCAATGACCGCACGTGAAAAAAGGGTGACTGCCGCAACCACCAGATAGGTATGCTGTGTCAAGGGATTTATGGCCATGGTGCCGATGTTGGGGTCGAGCCTGGAAAAAGGGGCGAGGTGGATTTCGTTAAATTTTCCCTGCCGAATCTTGTCTATCAACTCATTTTCGCTGGACAAGGGAATGCGTTGCAAGTCCGTTTCTGAATTGCGGAGCCGACCAATATTCAATAGGTAGTTAATCTCATTTTCCGTAAAGGCCATCGTGTATTATCCCTCCGTTTATCCTGCGATTTTCGTTCCGGAGACGTGTCCAAAGTGGACGCGCCGGGAAGGGGAAAAATCTCCCCTACTCGATTGTTACTGATTATGATTATAACGTGAATGGGCAGGAAGTACAACCGAAAAAGAGGAAATGGGACATGCCTTGACAAAAATAAGATAAAAATGACAGAAACAAGAAAGAAATTGTGGATGGCAAATGCTATGATAGGAAAAAAGAAAAGGAGACGGATGATGATGGGATTTCAAAAGGTAAGCGAGTATTTGGACGGCTTGAAGGAGGCGCATGGCGTACGCTGTACGGATTGCATGATTATGAAAAATCACGAGGTGATTTATAGGCATTTGACGGGAACGTCCGATTTCGAGGAAACGATTCCACTGGCGGAGGACAACCTGCATGATATTTTTTCCGCGTCCAAGGTGATGACGATGATTGCCGTCATGCAGATGGCGGAGAGGGGGAAAATCGGCCTGGAGGACGAGTTGTCGAAATATTTGCCGGAATTCGCGCATATGAACGTTCTGGCGGACTTTGACTTGGAGGATTTTGTTTCTTCTGGAAAATGGATGGCGGGGTGGCCGGACGAAACATGGGATCAGGTTCCGGCAAAAAATAAGATCCGCATTCAGGACATGATGTCCATGACCGCCGGATTTTCTTATCATTTGGCATCCAAC
>CATLEQ010000142.1 GCA_949915905.1 uncultured Lachnospiraceae bacterium
ACCGGCGTGATTACAATGGCATCCACTTTTGGCAAATCTCTATCCAGACAATAAGTGGGCAGGCTTTCCACATACCGCTTTCCCGACTGGTCTATGGCATATCGGATAAACATCTCATTTTCCATGGCCAGTTCGTCATACATAAGCTGCCCGATTTCGCCCATGCCATAAATTGCAATAGATTGGATTCCCCTATCCTGAAAGAATTCTATCAGGGAAATGTCCCGCATTTTTAATTTCATCCATTGGCACAATAAGTCAAACTTCTTTTTATTGCGGTCATTTTCAAATGTCAAATTCATATACCCTCCCAAGTTTAAGCCAACCGCAGAATCTCCCCCGTCAAGATTCTGCCATATTTACTATTCAGATAAATGCCGCAGTGAATGACATCCAAAAGAGGTACAGCCTCGGCTGCCATGACGCCATTGATGTATATTCCATGTCGCGCCATTTTCTCACCCAGTCCCTCCAGCATTTTCTCAAGCGTCTTTGCCGCAATTTCACATTCCGCTCCATTATCCGACAACATCACGCAGACACTGAATATCCCTTTAACCTTTTGATCTATACACCGCAGGCAATCCTTCTGCAATGCATAATAAATACTCTTCACCGTCTCCATACCACCGCAATTCATGAAATATAGGACATGGTCCGCTTCTCCCGGATTCTTAACAATATTGCACCCTTCCTTATTTAGTTCCGCTTTTAACATGTCCGCCGATTTCTCACTTAAATTCGTTTCTAACCGTATGGTCTCATTTTCCAGTGAATTTCCTGCGTAGCTTTCCAAACGATTTCCATAACATTTCGGATTAATCTCCAAAGGACAAGCCGCTATTTTTTTATCATATGAGATTGCCTCACAAGCAGACAGCTCTACCGCATTCCCATTCAACCACTTTCCAATTCCTTCCGAACAACTAAATGCAATGAAAGCCGCAATCTCCTCTGGCAATAACCGCCGATGCAAAATATTACCATCACAAATAATCTCATGTCCAACTCCACTGCCGACCAAAGACGTTGCTATTCCTCCCGGCTCCACAATCATTGCGGAGATATGTTCATCTTTTTGTGATAAATGATGTACATACTCTTCCAAAGCCGCCTTTGCCATTCCATAAGGAGTAAACTGATATTTTCGAAAGATTGCGGCGACGGAACCAACCATAATAATCTGTTTTTCCCCCGGCCATTGCCGCATTTTCTCATAAATGCACTCCGTAAGCGTCATAATCCCGGCATAATTTGTATCATACACACGTTCAAAATACTTTTCCTCAATATTTAAGAACTCACCATCGATATCAGCATTTGTGCCCCATCCGATGCAGTGAACCAAAATATCTATTTTAATTTGTTTTGTTTCTATATTTTTGACTGCGTCCCGAATACTGTCAGATGAACATATATCTAATAAGATTCCTTCCACTCTGGCATCCTGCTTTTTTCGTTTCAAATATGTAATAGCACAATTGAGTTTTCCCTCATCTCGTCCCGCAACGTATACCTTGCTTCCTTCGCACAAAAAACGGTATGTTGTCGCGATTCCAGCACCCCCATATCCTCCTAATATCAATACGCTTTTGCCTGATATTTCATTTCCACACACGCTGTTTTCTGAATAAGAATCTTTGATATTTTCATTGTAAGTAAATCCACATTCCATTTACATAATCCCACCTAAATCAAATATCAATATATACACCATCCATAAACACTATATTTTTTATGATTGAAACCACTATATTTTATTAATCTTCATCATTACACCCAATTTTGAATGTGATCAACATTACTAATACCCATATCAAGCAACCTATTTATAATCTGCAAAGAAAGTCCCGGTGCATCCACTGTAATCAACACAAATACATCCCCCAGTGCCTTAAGCTGCTCTGGAGAAATGCAACATACATCATCTATCGGATATGTCCCCCATTTCAATGCATTACTGTCACACACATATCGAACGGGATACAGCCGCCGTATTCTATCGTAATTTCTTGCAAAACAATCCCCAGCCCCCCATGGAACAAGTTGTGTCTCCTCAACCGATTGTCCATCAAAACACATTCCTTGCCGAACAGTATCCATAAGCCACCGTATACTTCTATTTCTTTCCCGCTTAAGGATAGCGTTGACTGCAGAATAGTCAATATCTGGGAGTTCAACCGCATTGGTTATATCCTCCGGCGAATAAGCAATTCGTTTTGTTAAATGCAACAACGATAAAAGCGAATCGAATCTTGTATTTCCCCTCCAACATTCTTTATCAAATATAACCAAAAAATTTTTTCGAAATATTAGTGAAAAACATAATCCATGAAAAGAATCCGTAATCACAAACTCACTGTTTTGAATGAACGCAAGCCACTCTTCTATTTTGGCTCTCGGCATTGTATTCATGTTACCAGAATATCCGTCCTCCCTTCGAAGCTGAGACTCCAATATGGCAAAATGCTCTTTGATACCACGTTTCTTTTCCACCGCCTTTATTGCATATTCTCCAAGATTCTCCATATCCAGTAGATAGGCTGCGACATATTTTTCCTTCGGAAGACGGGAACGCCCTCTCTGAGCCAGCTTTTCATAGTGTTGTCTATTGCACAAAAAGGTTGGATCCAACACCCAGTCTCCATCTAATCCAAATTGACTCTTCAAAAGACTGATACCGGATTTTTCACGAACAGAAATCCGCTGGAAACGATGAAGGAAAAATTCTACTTCCTTTCGACTCTTTTCTTCTTCATAAACATCACTACCAAAGGATGACGCATATGCTGCTTTGTATTTTGTTGGATTAACCCAAGGAAGGCAAGCATCGAAATTTGTCTCCTTCATAAATCTAACCCGTAGCAATTGATCCGATCCTAGCAAAAACATGTTACACAGCCAATTAATTCCATATAACTTTTCTCTATCTTCATAATCCTTAGAAATCACATTTTCTTCATATGGCAAACTAATATATGATTTTTCCCACTTATCTTTCGATTTTTGAATTCCCGACACATTTATCATAAGGACAGTATAACCGGAATCTTTCAAAATACGGTATAGTGCAAAATTTACAATTCCATTTCCAATTCCGCCATTCATCATCAGTACCAAACCAATATCGTAAGACATATTAACCTCTTTTCCGTCAACATCTGTGTATTAACATATCATGCTTCTCTATTCCCTAACCCTATGGCCCATTATCTACCGCCATTTCTGGATTTTCAAACACGTCTCTCTCTGGACAACGCAATGTCCATCTTCGACCCAAACGATTTTCTTTCATCGCTTCAGTGCCTGCCCGATATGCCCACCCGGATGGTTACGCCTAAAATCCTCCACGGTAAGTCCCCGTTCCTTGGCAACCTGCATCGCAAGCCCCTGGAGCACGATTAAGTTCAGCGTCGTGGAATTATTCGGCATAATGTTCCACAAATCTCCTTCGTGGGACAGTTTTAAGATAACATGGTTCGGAACCATCGCTGCCAGTGTGCTTTTCTCTTCAAAAGACAACAGCCACAAATCCACGTTCCTTTCTTGTAAAAGCCTTGCCAGATAAACGGATTCCTGTGTCTCCCCGCTTTTTGTAAGCAGTATCACCAAATCTCCGTCCTTTACAACCCCCATGTCCCCGTGCACGGCTGAATTGGTATGTAAAAAGCAGGCATCCAACCCGAGTGAAATCATGGAGCCGACAAACTTTTCACAGATGGGAACGTTCTTTCCCAAGCCCGAGACCACGACCTTGTGCCCCGTTTCCAGCGTTTTCGAAACTTCCCTTACCAGCCTTGCAAACTCTTCTTCATCAATCGAGTGGATGGAATCATCTATCTCCTGCAACTGTTTTTCAAAATATGAAATCATGCCTTCCCCTCACTACAAAACTTCTTCTAAATAGTACAACCCGTTATAAAACGCTCCGCAAATGGAATCATAATCCTGCCACGCATAAGTGGTCAGTGACAGCCAGATTACCGCGTGGAGCAGCTTGATGGAATCCCGATCCGTTCCGGTCAACGCGAAAAAATCTTCCTCCATGTCCTCCCAATGGTTGGAGGCAATTTGCAGTTTCACTTCCTCCCGCCCGATATCCAGACGGAAATCCTTCAAGTTAAACTTGTCATAATTCCCCACGATGGAATAATAAAGCTTTGCCCAATCATATAAAGGATCTCCATACAATTCCTGATAGCCAAAATATCCTCGTGGGTCTATCATGGCGGGATCTCCGTTCTCTCTTAACATCAGATTAGAAAACGTACAGTCCCCGTGTATCAGGCAAAATTTCTGGCAAGGAATCAATTCCAGCTTTCTTTCCATCTCGCGTTTATTAAAAAACACGTTTCTGCAATCTCTTCCGTTAATCCGTATCACTTCCCTATCTGCAAAAGGAATCAAATCACGCACAGAATGAATGCGTTCCATTGTTTTCCCATAATAGGCTTTCTCCCTGCTAAACGCATCCGGCGCACATAAGCCCGTGCCATGTAATTCATTCAAGGCATTTACCAACTTTACGAGCACCGCCCTTTTTTCCGGATAAGGTAAGTCGCACTCATAAATATTCTTCCCCCGGATTTTCTCCATTTCCAAGGGGCTTGTCTGATATATTTCAGGGATGGAGGCAATCTTTTTCTTCATGACCTCCGCGTACCAGCGGCACTCCCTTTCAGCAAGTACCTTTCCCTGCTCGTCAATCCCCTCTTTCCGAACTCTATCTTCCATCCACGTCATTCGGTTAAAGGGTCTGCATTTTTCTTTTTTCAAGCAGTTATACTCTTCCAGAACTCCAAACTCTTTCGTCCCGGCCAGTGAAACTTCCTCAAAATCAAGTTTTTCCTGCTGCATCCACCGGACAAGCTCGCCGCTTTTTGGAACATTTTTCAATTTCCTCTTTTCCGTAAACAAGAAAAACCCGGCCACTCCATATTCCGCTGACTTCTCCTCCAAAAATCTTCCATCCTTATAACTCCACCGGCACGTAAAAGATTTTGAAATCCCGACATAATCTTTCTCAGCCACGTTTTCTCCATATGTTTCTGACAATTCATGTCCTTCCGACAGTTCATGCCCCTTTGGTAATTCATATTCCTTCGGTAATTCAAAGTCGTCTGGAAGAACCAGGTCTGACCATGTCAGCATAAATGGCTCTCCCTCCGGTATTAACCGGATGGCCTGCCCTATCCCCGCGCAAGTTCCTTCCCCTTCCGCGTCCACCACCAGGTATTTCACTTTCGCGAAACATTCCAGATATTCTCGCAAGACTTCCTTTTTATAATCCGCGATAATCACGAAATTCTTGTCCGGATATTTTCGGAACAAATAAAACAGCATCGGTAGGTTCCCGATCGGGACAAGGCATTTTGGCTTGTTTTTCGTCAAATATCCGAGCCGAGTTCCTTTCCCGCCAGCTTGAACAATAATATAATCCATGTTTCCTCCATTACTTTTTACTCCTAGTGCATCTTAGACCCTTGCCTAGATTGAAAGCATTTCACAATTCTGTATCATGATTGGCTTTTTTGTCAGCTTATACATTTCCACCACGCTGCTCCAGTCCCCAAAATAGGCATCCGACAAGATGATTGCACGGTCTATGTCCGCAGTCTCATCATAAATCCCCCAGTTTTCCTCCCGATATGTCCTCACGACTTCCATATACTCCGCATAAAAATCCGGCCTCATGGATTTTATCGTATTTTCCAGTAATGGATGCGGCCTCCATAAAAGTACAAATTCCTTTTCCTGGCGGAACAAATCCAAGACGCTTTTTAATTTTCCAATGTATGTCTCGCTATATTTGAGAAATGCAGCAATCGTCGTATTATATAGGATAACTTTTTTCCTTTTCCCGGTGGATGAATAAATCTTAACCTTCCACTCTTCTGGTATTTCTAATTTTCCACTCTCTATTACTCTTTTAATGCGGTCGAGCTTTGGGCTTTTTGACGAAACAATCTTTCTGTTCAAATCGCCAAATCGTCCTTCGCAATGATTCTCTTTTTCAAATTTCCGTATATTTTTTATATAAATCTTCTTAACAGCCTCCGACTGCACGAACACCTTGTCGGCGTTCATGACACCTGGCATCGTGCAAAAATGTTCCTCTACATAATCGCCCACGCCGACAAAATAAGGCAGGTATACCAACATGTCCGTATATTTTTTCAGCTCTCTTGAAAAATACCGCGGATGCACGCATGTGACAAAATTGCAATCATCGTAAGGATTCTGAATATATATGACATCCGGCCTGCGTTCTTCTATCGCATAACTTTGCCAGTCCGTAATTGGCACGTAATCCGGGTACTCGTCTCCCTCATAGTGCATGTTTCCCAAACTCTGGTCACGGTTTCTCTCATAATATGGCACCGGTATGACATATGTATCGTTATATTCATCATCCCTTGCCTCCATCCACACGCTTTCCATGCTGTCCCACATGGATGCCTTATATGGCAGGAACACGATTTCCTCCCTGGCAATGATATCGTTTTTTATACGGTTTTCTATCTCAATTAACTGCTTTTTCAGCATCTTATAAATTCCATTTTCGTTTATGCTGCCATCCACCCTGCCATCTTTCTCGTAAGCTCCATTTACAGTTTCCTCGTGGATTTTATTGTCAACTTCCCCATTGGTGTTATAACCTGCTCCCTCGTATGCTTTATTACTAACCTCCTCATGGACGTTATAAAGCATTTCACAGTACGACTCTATGGCCGCCACTGCAGCATGCCCCTCTCCCTCCGACTTTTCAATATTCTCTCCCAACGAAATGGCAAACTCCTGGCATTCACCAAGCATGTTTTGTATTTTCTGCGCATTTTCAAAATGGAGACGCTTGCACCGATTTAATTCTTCTTTTATTTCCTCATGCGCCAGGCCAAGGCTTTTTACAATTTCAAGTATTTCTTGTTTTTGTGCCTTCCTCATTTTGTCCCCTTTTCTCATGCATTGCCGATTCGTCATTTCTATCCATTACGGCCACGTTCCAACTCTCCCCGACCTTATTCAGACATTAGCCATGCCAATTCTTCTTCCGACATGCTGCGTCTAATTTCTTCTTCCAATTCTTCATACCCTATCTTCATTGCCACTTTCAGCACAAACAGCTTATCTTTCAAATTCTCAAATTGATACATTCCTTTTAAAAATCCCACGACCTGCTCCGCCGCCGTGTTCGCATCATTTTTAAACAATTGTAAAAGCGTGGACAATGTGTCCTCCTGATAACGATTAAAACGCAGGGATAATGTACCATAATAAACAGATTTTTGTGCATCTCCTTGCCCTTCATACCAGGCCTGCAACACGTTGTAAACAAAATCTAGTTTTCCCGCCATCGTCAATGACGAGCTGTCCTTATACTGTTCCAATTTATTTAATGCAAGTTCAAAAAATTGAATTCCCTCCGCTTGTTTTTCCACTCGGAGCAAAATACGTCCCATGAAAAATTCCACGTCGGGAAACACGATGCCCGTTCGTGAAAATCCATCATAATATCGTCTCGCACGTTCCTCATACTTTTTAATCTCGTCATCTGGTAAATAGGACACTTCGGAAAACCAATCGGAAAAGGCGGAATTCACCCTATCTTCCATAATGTTTCCGATTCCGCACTCCATCACATGCCCCATCACGCGTTCCATGCAGGAAAGGGCTTCCTCCGTGTGGTTACACCCGGCATGAGCCTCACCCAAATAGGACCATGCGTTATAATTTTCCGGGTTCTCTTCCACTTCCTTTTCCAAAAGCGGAATGTTCCGCAATCCCTTGTCACCGCAAACGGACTGCCGATACCCCATATGCATGATGGACAAATTTTCAGCTAACGCATAGTAAAACGGCTTCCCGTCCGTCATCCGCAATGCTTCATGAATACGCCCCTGAAAACGGAAGTTTTTCATGTTTCGAAAAATACGGTCTTGCTGCCCAACGGAAAACACCTTGCCCTCGTCATCCAAATGCAACCATGGCATACGAATGATATGTACCGCGCTTCCTTTGCCGGAAAGCAACTCTATTTTTTTCAATATACCCGGAAGTTTTCGTGCGTCTTCGCCGGAAAAATACTCGTCCGCATCCAAAAACGCAATCCATTCACCAGACGCTTGTTCAATTGCATAATTCTTGGCTGCGGAAAAATCATCACACCATTCAAAATGAAATACTTTGGCACCCATCTCCTTTGCAATTTCCACCGTTTTGTCCGTGGAACCAGTATCGACCACGATTTGTTCCCAGACGATGCCCTTTCCCCAAGACAAGGCCTGCCGAATGTTCGCCTCTTCATTTTTTACAATCATACACTGCGATATCCGCACTTTTCTTGCCATTCTTCCCGCCCCTAAACATGCACTCCTGGTGCAAAACCATTTTGCCCTCGCGTCAAACACATCATGTTTTCTTAGATAAAGGGGCATACGTTATGGTACACCCCTTTGGTTTTTAAGTCATTGTTTGTATCAACACATAATTGTCAATCAGCCTACCTAACAGCTTACTGAAGCAACTGCAATACGCCCTGCGGAATCTGGTTAGCCTGCGCAAGCATGGCCTGGGAAGCCTGAACAAGGATATTGTTCTTCGTATAGGCCATCATTTCCTCTGCCATGTCAACGTCGCGGATGCGGCTCTCGGCAG
>CATLEQ010000143.1 GCA_949915905.1 uncultured Lachnospiraceae bacterium
GACGTTCGCCCCTTATTTCGGAGAGTATCGAAGCTACGTGAACAATTATGACGGCGTGTTGGTCGAGGTGTCGCCCAACACCGTGGATTTTCAGCCGAAGCTTGATGAATTTGAAGAGAAAATCACGCCGAAGACGCGGGCGGTCATCGTAAATACCCCGAACAATCCGACGGGAGTCGTGTATTCCGAGGAGACCATTAAAAAAATGGCCGCCATTCTGGAAAAGAAGCAGAAAGAGTATGGGACGGACATTTACCTGATTTCCGACGAGCCGTACCGTGAGCTTGCCTATGACGGGGTGGAGGTTCCTTACCTGACGAAATATTATGCCAATACCATCGTGGGATATTCCTACAGTAAATCCTTGTCCCTGCCGGGCGAGCGAATCGGATACCTGGTGATTCCGTCCGAGGCGGCGGACAGCGAGAATCTGATTTCGGCGGCCAACGTGGCGACGAGAATCCTCGGATTTGTCAACGCGCCGACGCTGCAGCAGAAAGTCGTAAAGGAGTGTTTAAATGAGCGGACGGACATTTCTTATTATGACAGAAACCGGGAGACGTTGTATCAGGGGCTTAAGGACTTAGGCTTTGCGTGCGTCAAGCCGCAGGGCGCGTTTTATCTGTTTGTGAAGTCTCCCGTCGCGGATGAAAAGGCGTTCGTGGCCGCGGCGAAAAAATACAATATCCTGATTGTGCCGGGAAGCTCGTTTGGTTGTCCGGGATATGTGCGGATTGCCTATTGCGTGGCATATGAGACAATTGTAAACGCATTGCCCAAGTTTGCCCTTTTGGCGGAGGAATATAAATGATGCAGTTACGACCAGAACTTATGAAATACGTCCGGAAAGTAGAACCTTATGTGCCCGGAGAGCAGCCGCAGAACAAGGTCGTGAAGTTAAACACGAATGAAAATCCGTATCCGCCCGCCCCGCAGGTGGAGAAAGCCTTGCGGGAGACGGACACGGAGCGGATGCGCCTCTACCCGGATCCGGCGGCGGCACAACTTTCGAAGGCTCTGGCAAAATATTATCAGGTGGGAGAAGACCAGGTGTTTGTCGGGGTGGGATCGGACGACGTGCTGTCGATGTGTTTTCTTACCTTTTTTAACTCCGACAGGCCAATCCTTTTTCCTGACGTCACGTATTCCTTTTACAAGGTGTGGGCGGGCCTTTATCGGATTCCTTATGAGTGCCCTCGCCTGGACGAGGAATTTCGGTTGGTAAAGGAAGACTACTATAAGGAGAACGGCGGAGTCATTTTCCCGAATCCCAACGCGCCGACGGCCATTTACGAGGACTTGGACTTTGTGGAAGACATCGTTTCCCACAACCGGGACGTGGTGGTAATCGTCGACGAGGCTTATGTGGATTTTGCCGGAAAATCGGCAATCTCCCTGACGGAAAAGTATGACAACCTGCTCGTGGTGCAGACCTTTTCCAAATCCCGTTCCATGGCGGGAATGCGAATCGGCTTTTGCATCGGCAGCCCGGCATTGATTCGTTGCCTGAATGACGTGAAATTTTCGTTTAATTCCTATACGATGAACCAGGCGGCGCTGGAATGCGGGGCGGCGGCCGTGGAGGCGGAGGAATATTTCAGGGAGACGGTACAAAAAATTGTCGACACGCGCGAGTGGGCAAAGGAAGAATTAAAAAGGCTTGGGTTTGAATTTACGGATTCGAAGACGAATTTTATCTTTGCCAGACATCCCGCGCATGATGCGAAGGAATTGTTCGAGATGCTGAAAAAGAAGCAGATTTACGTGCGCTATTTCGAGGGCGGGCGAACCTCGCAGTACTTGCGGATTACCATTGGCACTCGGGAGGAGATGGAGCAGTTATTCTCGGCGTTGGAAGAATACGAGAAAGAGCGCGGCAGATAAGAGTGCGGCAGATAAAAGAAAGGAAGAAATATGAAGGAAGCATTGATTGAGTGGTTTGTAAGCGTACTGGGCGGAAAAGTAGGAAAGGAAGTCATTATTTTCATCATTTCCATGGTGCCGATTCTGGAACTCCGGGGCGGCCTGATCGCGGCGGGGCCGGCGATTTTGGACGTGCCGATGTGGGAGGCGATTCCGATTTGCATCGTGGGAAACATTCTTCCGGTGCCGTTCATACTTTTGCTCATTACGAAGATTTTTGACTGGCTCAAGCATACGAAGCTCTTTCGCCCGATGGTGGAAAAGCTGGAAAAAAAGGCGATGAGCAAGAGCGCGAATATTGAGAAATATGAGTTTTGGGGACTGGTCGCCTTCGTGGGAATCCCGTTGCCCGGAACCGGGGCCTGGACGGGTTCCTTGATTGCCGCGCTGCTCGGCGTGAAGTTTCGAAAGGCATTTCCGGCGGTTGTTTTGGGAGTTTTGCTGGCGGCGGTGATCATGACCTTGTTTTCCTATGTCTTGCTGGGCGGGGTTTTCGCCTAGGGGATTGAAAGTGCCTTTCACGGATTGACACTTTTATGAATGTTGTTGACATAATAGTGCAAAATATTTATAATTGGGGTTATAATAAGATATAAGGCATGGGTCAGAAAGGAAGTGGCCATATATGGATCTTTCTCAAAACAAAGAGATGCAAAAAGAAGAGAGACAGAATCTTCTTTGGAAAGTGTTAATCGCGGTGTCGTCCTTATTACTGATTGGAATCGCGGCCTATTTTATTTACCAGATGTTTACGTCGAATCCACTGGAGGGCGTATGGAGTTACGAGGACAGTAATCTGGTGATGACGATTAAAGACGGGAACACGGTGGAATTGGAGCTTTCTGATTATTTTGAGGGCGGGTCGGCGACGGTCGTCATGTATTACGAGGTCAATGTCGATGCCAAGACACTTACCCTTCATATGAACGAGGAGGCCGTCAAGGCCGCCGAAGAGCAGTCGGGAGGAAATGCGTCCTCCGAGGAGATTCGAAGTGTGGCGGGCGCGCTCGAGGGAGCCTATAATTACAATATCGAGCAAAACCAGCTCACCTTGACGGAGCGGGAGTACGGAGAACAGATGGTTTTTGACAAACAGTGAGAGGAGCGAGGAGTTTCGCGGGCAGGTTACAAATCACCCTGAACCAGTGTGGGGGAAATGTAGTGCGGCGAAACTCTTTTTTCGAAACATACGTGTTTGCCGATGGATAGTCAATGACAAAATTTGACCAGGGAGTGAAGAAGAGATGTATAGGGAACGGACAAAAGAGATAACGATAGGAAACGTGACGATTGGCGGTGGGCATCCGATTGCCATCCAGTCGATGACGAACACGAGGACGGAGGACGTGGAGGCGACGGTGTCCCAGATTTTACGCCTGGAGGCGGCGGGCTGTGAAATCGTGCGCTGTACGGTGCCAAATGACGAGGCGGCAAAGGCATTGCGGGAGATAAAGAAAAGAATCCACATTCCGCTGGTCGCCGACATTCATTTCGATTATAAAAATGCCATCGCGGCGATTGAGAACGGCGCTGACAAAATCCGCATCAATCCGGGAAATATCGGTTCGATGGAGCGGGTAAAGGCCGTCGTTGAAAAGGCGAAGGAGTACCGTGTGCCGATTCGCGTCGGTGTCAACAGCGGGTCTTTAGAAAAGCCGTTACTGGAGAAATATGGCGGTGTCACGGCGGAGGGAATCGTAGAGAGCGCCCTCGACAAAGTACGCCTGATTGAGGATTTGGGGTATGACAACCTGGTCGTGAGCATCAAGTCCTCGGACGTTTTGATGTGCGTAAAGGCACATGAGCTGATTGCCAGGGAGTGTCCGTATCCGCTGCATGTGGGAATTACGGAGGCGGGAACCCTCTATTCGGGAAATATCAAGTCTTCCGTCGGACTCGGCATTAGTCTCCACGAGGGAATCGGGGACACGGTTCGTGTTTCTTTGACCGGCGACCCGGTGGAGGAAATTCGGACGGCGAAGTTGATTTTGCGCACGCTGGGACTTCGCAAGGGCGGTATCGAGGTGGTTTCCTGCCCGACCTGCGGCAGGACGAAGATTGACCTGATTCATCTGGCGAACGAGGTGGAGAAGATGGCGGAAACATTTCCGCTCGACATCAAGGTGGCGGTGATGGGATGTGTCGTCAACGGCCCCGGGGAGGCAAAAGAGGCGGACATCGGAATCGCGGGCGGGGACGGCAAGGGCATCTTGATTAAGAAGGGCGAGGTCATCCGCACGGTAAAGGAAGAGGAACTGTTGGAGACACTTAGGCAGGAGCTGTTAAATTGGAACAAGTAAGTAGTGCAAAGACATTTTTTGAGGTATTTCCGACGCTGAAGGCGGCGGAGCAGTTAAGGAAGTTGTTTGACGACGTGCAGATTCAGAAAATCTGCACGAATTCGTTGCATGATTTTTTACATATTCACATATTCAGCCGGCACCTGATTCAGAAGAAGGATGTCTGGCGCATGGAGCAAGCCATCAAGGAGCAGTTGTTTTCCAACGCCCCGGTGTCCATCCGGCTGATGGAGGATTACGCCCTCTCGGAGCAATATACGGCGAAGGCGTTACTGAAAGAGTACCGGGAGAGCATTATTTATGAATTGGAGCAGGAGAGCGTGCTGTCGGCCAATATGTTCCGGCAGGCGGACATGGCGTTCGAGGAAGAAGGCGTTGTTCGCCTGGAGATGGAGGACAGCATCGTCGCCGAGGGGCGGCGGGAGCAGATCGTCGCCCTGCTTCAGGAGATTTTGACGGAACGTTTTCATATCCCGGCGCAGATTCTGGTCTCTTACAAGCAAAGAGAGGCGGGCAGCGCGCGGGAGTACGAGGAGGAACGCCTGCAGCGGGAAATCGGGGCGATTTTTGCCCGCAGCAAGGCATCGCACGAGGCAAAGGGCGAACGGAAAAAAGGCGGTGCGAGGGAGGAGCCTTCCGACGCGGGGGGCGGCAAGATGCAAACCGCCGCGGACAAGGCCGCGGAACATGGCCAGGATGCACAAAAAGGCGGGGCAAAAGAGCCGAAGAAGGATTTTGACAAGGGCTTTAAAAATGACAAGAGAGGGTTTAAGAAAGAATTTCGTAAGGATTTTGTCCGTCCGTTGAAGACGGGAGACGACCCGAACCTGATTTACGGAAAGAATTTTGACGACGCGCCGATCAGTCTGGACCAGGTGGTGGGCGAGATGGGAGAAATCTGCGTGCGCGGCAAGATTATCAATTTCGAGACGCGGGAAATCCGCAACGAAAAGACGATTCTGATGTTCGCGGTGACGGATTTTACCGACACGATTACCGTCAAGATGTTTACGAGGAACGACCAGCTGGCGGAACTTCTGGCCGATTTGAAAAAGGGCGCGTTCATCAAAATCAAGGGCGTTACCACGATTGACAAGTTCGACGGGGAGCTGACGCTCGGCTCCATTGCCGGAATCAAGAAGACCGGTGACTTCAGCGTGACGCGGGAGGATTTAAGTCCCGTCAAACGCGTGGAGTTACATTGCCATACAAAAATGAGTGACATGGACGGGGTTTCCGAGACGCAAGACATTGTGCGGCGGGCCCATGACTGGGGACATGCGGCGATTGCCATCACGGACCACGGCGTGGCGCAGGCCTTCCCGGACGCGAACCATTTTATCGAGCGGTTGGATAAAGATGACCCGTTTAAGATTCTCTACGGGGTGGAGGGGTACGTGGCGGACGACCTGACGGAAATCGCCGTAAATGCCACGACGGAGACGCTTCGCGGAACCTACGTCGTGTTTGACATTGAGACGACCGGATTTAGCTCCATCAAGGATAAAATTATCGAGATTGGCGCGGTGAGGGTGGTAGATGGCGAAATTGTGGACAAATTCAGCACGTTTGTAAATCCGGGGCGGCCGATTCCGTTTGAAATCACGCAACTGACGAGTATTACGGACGAGATGGTCATGGAATATGACAAAATCGAGACGATTTTGCCGCAGTTTTTGGAATTTGTGGGAGACGCGGTGCTGGTCGCGCACAACGCGAGCTTCGACGTGGGATTTATCGAGCAGAATTGCCGTTACCAGGATATCGAGCCGCATTTTGTCTCGCTGGACACGCTGGCCCTGGCGCGTGTCCTGATGCCGACGCTTTCCAAGCATACGTTAAATGTCGTGGCGAAGGCACTTAACATTTCGCTGGAAAACCATCATCGGGCCGTGGATGATGCCGGCGCGACGGCGGAAATATTTGTGAAGTTTATTCAGATGCTAAAGGAGCGGGGGATTGACACGTTGGCGGGGGTCAACCAGTTTGGCAACATGAACCCGGACGCGATTCGAAAATTACCGCTCCACCACATTATCATCATCGCCAAAAATGACATCGGCCGTTATAATTTGTACCAGCTCGTGAGTGCCTCGCATATCGAGTACTACGCGAGGCGGCCGCGGATTCCCAAGAGCCTTTTAAATAAGCACCGGGAAGGGCTGGTCATTGGAAGCGCCTGCGAGGCGGGCGAGCTTTACCAGGCCATTTTGAACAAAAAGTCGCCGCAGGTGCTGGCGCGTTTGGCGAACTTTTATGATTATTACGAAATACAGCCGCTTGGCAACGACATGTTCATGGTGGAGAGTGAAAAATATCCGGACATTAACACGGTGGAGGATTTGATGGAGATCAACCGGCAAATCGTGGAGTTGGGCGAGCAGTTTAAAAAACCGGTCGTGGCGACTTGCGACGTCCATTTTCTGGATCCGGAGGACGAGGTGTACCGGCGCATCATTATGGCGGGAAAGGGCTTTTCCGACGCGGATAAGCAGGCACCGTTGTTTTTGCGCACGACGGAGGAGATGCTTGCGGAGTTTGAATACCTGGGATCCAAAAAGGCGCGGGAGGTCGTCATCACGAATCCCAACAAGATTGCCGACATGATTGAGAAGATTTCTCCGGTCAACCCGAACAAGTGCCCGCCGGTGATTGAAGATTCCGACAAGGAGCTTCGCAGGATCTGTTATGAAAAGGCGCATGAGATGTACGGCGAGGACTTGCCCGAGCAGGTGTCCTCGCGCCTGGAGCGGGAATTAAATTCCATCATATCCAATGGCTACGCGGTCATGTACATCATTGCCCAGAAGCTGGTGTGGAAGTCCGTGGACGATGGATACCTGGTAGGTTCCCGTGGCTCCGTCGGCTCGTCCTTCGTGGCCACCATGGCGGGAATCACCGAGGTAAACCCACTGAGTCCGCATTATTATTGCAGTGAGTGCCATTACAGCGATTTTGAGTCGGACGAGGTGAGGGCGTTCGCCGGCGGCTGCGGGTATGACATGCCGGATAAAAATTGTCCGAAGTGCGGCAGGCCGCTTGTCAAGGCCGGATTTGACATTCCGTTTGAGACGTTCCTTGGCTTTAAGGGGAACAAGGAGCCGGATATCGACTTGAACTTCTCCGGCGAATACCAGTCGAAGGCGCATAAATACACGGAGGTTCTGTTCAGCAAGGGACACACGTTCAAGGCAGGGACGATTGGCACTCTGGCGGACAAGACGGCTTACGGCTACGTGCGCAACTATTTTGAGGAGCGGGGCATTCGGAAGCGGAAATGCGAAATCGAGCGCGTCAGCCAGGGATGTACCGGTATCCGGCGCAGCACCGGGCAGCATCCGGGCGGCATCGTCGTGTTGCCGCGCGGCCATGACATCAATGAATTTACGCCTATCCAGCGCCCGGCCAATGACATGACGACGGATATCACGACGACGCATTTTGATTACCATTCGATTGACCACAACCTTTTGAAGCTGGACATTCTCGGGCATGATGACCCGACGATGATTAAGATGCTGGAGGAGTACATTACCTCGGACGCGCTGCCGAATGAGTATAATGAGGAAAATCCGTTCGTGGCGACGAAGATTCCTCTGGACGATCGAAACGTGTTGTCACTTTTCCATGACACGAGTGCGCTGGGAATTAAGCCGGAGGACATTGAGGGGTGCAAGATTGGCAGCTTGGGAATCCCCGAGTTCGGCACGGATTTTACCATCCAGATGGTGCAGGATGCCAACCCGCAGACCTTGTCGGATTTAATCCGGCTTTCCGGCCTTTCGCACGGCACGGACGTGTGGCTGGGAAACGCGCAGGAGCTGATCAAGACGGGAAAGGCGGTTCTTTCCACTTGTATCTGCTGTCGTGACGACATCATGGTGTATTTGATTAACAAGGGAATGGACAGCTCTCTGGCATTTACCATCATGGAAAGCGTGCGGAAAGGAAAGGGCCTGAAGCCGGAGTGGGAAGAGGCGATGCGGGAAAATGACGTTCCGGACTGGTACATGGATTCTTGTAAGAAGATTAAATACATGTTTCCGAAGGCGCACGCGGCGGCCTACGTCATGATGGCGTACCGCATCGCATACTGCAAGATTAATTATCCGCTGGCGTATTACGGGGCGTATTTCAGCATCCGTGCCGACGCGTTTTCCTATGAGCTGATGTGCCAGGGCAAGGAAAAGCTCAATTATTATATGAAGGATTATAAGAGAAGGTCGGACAGCCTGACGAACAAGGAGCAGGATACCTTAAAGGACATGA
>CATLEQ010000144.1 GCA_949915905.1 uncultured Lachnospiraceae bacterium
CCAGCGGGGGCAATGGCGCGTGCTCGGACGGCACCTATGTCGCAAGTGCCGCCGCCTGCGGCGCGACCCCGGATACAAAGTCCGCTTATGACGTGGGGCGCGTTGGCGGCATCGAGATGGCCGCCCTCGGCTGTAATTGGAACTTTGGACCGGTGTGCGACATCAAGATGAATTGGAGGAACACGGTCGTCAATACGAGGAGCTATAGTTCTGAGGCGGATGTCGTCCTTTCGAACGCGAGGGCCTATATCAAAGGAATGAGGGATTCGCACGTTGCCGTTACCGCGAAGCATTTCCCGGGAGACGGGGTGGAAGAATTAGACCAGCACCTGGTCATGGGAACCAATAATTTAAGCTGCGAGGAGTGGGACGCGAGCTTCGGCAAGGTATACAAGACGTTGATTGAGGAGGAGCATGTGGAGGCCGTGATGGTCGGGCACATCGCCATGCCCGCGTATGAAAGGAAGTATCGTCCCGAAATCAGGGATTGTGAAATCCTACCTGCGACATTGTCGCAAGGGTTGCTTGGTAATCTGTTGCGCAAGGAATTGGGTTTTAATGGAGTTATCGTGACGGATGCGACCCACATGGGAGGATTTACGAGCGCGATGCCAAGGCGTGAGCAAGTTCCGCGCGCGATTGCGGCGGGCTGTGACATGTTTTTATTCTTCAACGACGTGGAAGAGGATTTCCGTTACATGATGGAAGGATATAAAACCGGCCTGATTACGGAGGAACGGTTAAATGAAGCGGTCACGCGCATTCTGGCACTCAAGGCGAAGTTAAAACTGCACAAAAGGCAGCAAGCGGGGACGCTGATGCCAGAGAAGGCCGGGCTGCATGTCGTTGGCTGCGCGGAACACGAAAAAATGGCGGAAGAAGCGGCAAGAAAAAGCATCACGCTGGTGAAGGACACGCTTGGACAATTGCCCGTGTCGCCGAAAACGCATAAGAGGGCATATGTCATCGTGGTGAGCAACCCGCCGATTTCCAGGGGAAATGTCGAAGACCCGGTGAAAGAAATGATTCGCGGAAAAATGGAGGCGTTTGGGTATGACGTCACCATGCATGAAAGTTACTATGACCTGGCATTAAAAAACGGGACGGGAAAAGATACCTTGCTGAAATCCGTCTTAATCGGGAGCGCGGAGGAATTTAAAAGAAAGTATGACGTGGTATTTACGTTTATCAATGTCAGCGGGTATGGCCAGGCAAACAACGTGCGCATGGAGCTTTCGGTGAAGCATTCCACGGAATATCCATGGTATATCCGGGAAGTGCCGAGCATATTCGTGTCATTGAATTATACGAATCATTTGATTGACATTCCGATGGCGAAAACGTTTATCAATGCTTATGCCCCGACGGAATCGGTCGTGGAGCACCTGCTGCGTAAAATTTCCGGGGATGAGCCGTTTGAAGGGCATTACGAAGAACAAGTATTTTGTGACAGGTGGGACGCGCGCACGTAAGACGGGGCACCTGACGGCAAAGAAATAAGGAGAGCGAAAATGAGTAAGATTAGCGAAATGACAAGAGAATCATGGATAAAAAGCACGTTTCCCGAGTGGGGGACGTGGCTGGTGGAGGACATCGAGCAGGAAGTGGTCGCCCCGGGCAACGTCGCCATGTGGTGGCTGGGATGCACCGGCATCTGGATGAAAACGCCGGGCGGAACAAACCTCACCGTGGACTTATGGTGCGGAAACGGAAAGCGCACCCATGGGGATAATAAGATGAAGCCGGGACATCAGATGGCGAACATGTGCGGCGGGCGGTTGATGCAGCCAAATTTGCGCAATGTCCCGTTCGTGATTGACCCGTTTGCGTTTTCGTCCGTGGACGCGGTGCTGGCGACGCATTATCATCAGGACCATATGTCTGCGGAGTGGGCGGCGCACGTGATTAACTCGGGCATGACGACGACGGACGAAAACGGCAATACGGTTCCGGTGCCGTTCATCGGACCAAAAAAATCCGTGGAAACGTGGGTGAAGTGGGGGGTTCCGGAAGAACGCTGCATCGTGGTGAAACCCGGCGACGTAATCAAGGTGAAGGATATTGAAATCGTCGCCTTGGACAGCTTTGACAGGACGTGTATCGTGACCACGGATTCCACCGGGGAGGACCGTGAGGAGTTGACCGGCGTCTGCCCGACCGACATGGACGAGAAAGCGGTCAATTATCTGTTGAAAACGCCGGGCGGAAACATTTATCATTCCGGGGACTCGCATTTTTCCATCTATTTTGCGAAGCATGGAAAGGATTATGACGTGGACGTGGCGTTCGGCTCGTTTGGGGAAAATCCAATCGGCATGCAGGACAAGATGACTTCGATTGACATCCTTCGGATGGCCGAGAATTTGCAGTGCAAGGTCGTGGTTCCGATTCATTGGGACGTGTGGACGAATTTCCAGGCGGACTGCGAGGAAATCAAGGTGTTGTATGATTTTAAGAAAGACCGGAATGAGTACAAGTTCCACCCGTTTTTCTGGCAGGTGGGCGGCAAATATACATATCCGGCGGACAAGGACAAAATGTACTACCACCATCGCCGGGGCTTCGAAGACTGTTTCGAGGCACCGCAGAACATCCCGTTCCGTTCCTGTTTGTAAAAAGGGACGAAAAGGAGTAAAAGAAAATGAAAGAATATTTGATTTGCGTTGACAGTGACGGGTGTGCCATGGACACGATGACGATGAAGCATGTGCGGTGTTTTGGACCGGAGCTGGTAAGGGTGTTTGGATTGGAAAAATGGGAAACTGCCATTTTGAAACGTTGGAATGAGATTAATTTGTATACGAAAAAGAGAGGGATTAACCGTTTCCAGGGATTGCTTTTGATACTTTCGGAGGTCGACGCGCAATATGTAAAAATAGACGGACTTAAAAAATATGCGGACTGGGTGAACCACACGACGGCTTATTCGGAGGCGAGCCTGCAGGCGGCCGTCTGGGAGGCGAAAGGGTGTGCGTTGTTGGAAAAGGCACTTATATGGAGTCAAAAGGTCAATGCCGCGATTCAAGCGATTCCAGCGTCAGATAAACGAGAATTTCGCGGTGTCAGGGAGGCCTTTGAAAAAATGAAGGCCGTGGCAGACCTGGCGATTGTATCGAGTGCCAATCGGGAGGCCATGGAGGAGGAGTGGGAACGCTGCGGCCTGATGCCGTATGTGGACTATGCCATGGCCCAGGATGTCGGAACCAAGGCCGTCTGCATCAAAAAGATGATAGAAAAGGGCTATGAAACGTCGAAGATTGTCATGATTGGAGATGCAATGGGAGATTTTAAGGCCGCGTCGGAGGCGGGAGTTTCTTTTTACCCGATTTTGGCAGGAAAGGAAGAGGCGAGTTGGGAACATTTTTCAAAACAAGTGCTGGATGAAATTGTGAATGGAAGGTATACCGCGGAACGTCAAAAGGAGGAGTTTGAGGAATTCGAGCGGGGGCTGGAGGGCTAACTAAAAGTTCTTTGTTTCTGGTTCAGGCCAGGGCGCGTATCAAAGCACGCCCTGGCCTTTGTAGTTTCCTTATTCGCCGACCGGCCGCTTGGTCAGCAGATTGTAATACATTTTCAATGGGTTCGGTTTTCCCATGTGAGTTTCCTTTTCTCCCAGGCAGAGCACCTTGTTCTGCGTGTCCGTGGTCGGATTCCACTCGGGCAGGCCGCCGCCGTTTGGATTTCCGGTCTTGGCAAAGTTTACCAGATAGTCACTCATCTGGCCGCTTAAGGCCTCGTCTTTTTTTGTGAAAGGCCGCCATCCGTTCTTTAACGTGCCGAACCAGTACCACAAATCCGCGCTGTGCCATGCACCGCAGTTGTCACCGGGCAATTTCCGGTCAAAATAATAGGCGTAGGCGTTTGCCTTTCCGGCAGAGTGCTGCATTTTGCACCAGCCGACGGCCATTTTGTGGAAAATCGGCGGGAACATGTCCTCGCTGTTGGTGCCGACCAGGGTGGGAACGTCGGCTTGCTCTTTGGCGGCTACGACGTCAATGGCCGCCTTGGTCGCAAATACGCCGTCCGTGCAGGGGGTGCAGACCATTCCCTTGACCTTGCTTTCCTTTTTGACTTTGTCCATGGCGGCAAACAGTTCTTTTACGGGCAGTGCGCGGAATGCTTCCAGCTCGTTGCAGCCGGCCGTGTTCATCACTTGCTGCCAGAAACCATAAGAGTTTTCCGGCGGTTTTGCGCCTCCGAGCATTTTGTTTACGCCGCAACCGCTGCTCATTACCGCCTTTGCAATATATGGTTTGGACAAAGGGCTGAGTAAATGCTGTTGCACGCTCATGGCTCCGGCGCTCTGTCCCATCAAGGTGACGTTGTCCGGGTCGCCGCCAAATGCCTGAATATTGGCATGTACCCATTTCAGCGCGGCAAGCTGGTCGAACAATCCGTAGTTTCCGGTATGTCCCGCTTCTCTCGCAAGTTCGGGCAGGCAGAGGAAGCCTAAAGGTCCTAGCCGGTAATTGATAGTGACCGCGAGAACGCCTTTGGAAGCCCAGACGGGACCGTCAAAGTGCTTTTCGTGTCCGCATCCCCCGGTGAAGCCGCCGCCATGGATGTAGAATATTACGGGAAGGTTGCTTCCCGGCGCGGCAGTCTCCGGTACCCAGATATTTAAAAACAGACAATCCTCACTGTATGTGTAAGTCTCGCCCTTCCGGAATTCGTTGTAATAAAATACTTTTCCCGGCATTTTTTCTTCGTCATAAAAGGCGCGCGGCTGGTAGCTGCAGCTTCCGTAAGCGGTGGCGTCATATTCTGTGTCCCAGTGGGTTACGATTTCGGGATATTCAAAACGCCCGGCCGTGGCATAGCGAATGCCCTTGAAGGCGGTCACGCCCGGCCACTGGCAGTCACACCCCCGGATTTGCCCACATGGTGTCTCGATTGTTTTCATCATAGTCATATACCCCTTATGCGTTCTGCTTTTTTGAATCTTTGAAAGCCTTCATTTCTTCACGTTTTTCCGGCGTGATGTTCCATATGAACCTAAACGAGCACCAGGAACCGAGCAGGAAGATGGCAGGAAGCAGAATGCAGAGAACCTTGAGACCCAACTGGACGGACGCGGGTTGCAGTGCCCCGGTCAATGCCAGTGCCGAGTCATAGCCAATCCAGCCAAGTGCCAGAACCGCTGCGGAATTTCCGATGGTCTGGCCGATGCGGCGGGTCAGGTTGAACGTTCCGTAGATGGAGCCCTCGGTACGTTTCCCGGTGATAAGTTCGTTGTAATCGGTCGCCTCGCTCACAAGCCCCCACTGCATGTAAATGGAAACGGAACCAAACGACATGGCGATTCCCACCCATACCATGTAAATCCAGGGACTAATCGTAACTGCGACAAGTACGGCGAACAATGCCAATTCCAGAACGGCCGCGGCCAACAGGCAGACGCGGATGATTTTTTCCAACTGGAATTTCTTGGAAATCTTTGGGACGAGCAACATGGTCACGATTCCGAGCACCATGGAAATCATGCTCTGCATGCTCATGGCTCCGACATCACCGAATACGTCGGCGTACATGTACGTTCCAAGCGTGGAATTGACATACTGCATGGTGCAGATGCAGACCCCGTGGATGCACAGCGCGA
This sequence comes from uncultured Lachnospiraceae bacterium, assembly GCA_949915905.1. Classification (GTDB taxonomy): domain Bacteria; phylum Bacillota; class Clostridia; order Lachnospirales; family Lachnospiraceae; genus Schaedlerella. Next base: position 5,600 of record CATLEQ010000144.1, read on the forward strand.
GGAACGGGCGGTTTACGCGGAATACGTTCAGGATGTCGGTAAATTTTACTTTTGCGGCATCTTCCGACGCGGAAACGCTGACATTGCGCTCTTCCGTCCAATAGTAGTGCAGGAAGCAGAATACGAAGCCGATGAGCGCGCAGATGGTCGCGCCGATGCCGAATGCCTTGGACGTGTCGCCAAATTTTTGCAGCAGCTGTGGCAGGATGACCATGGGGGGCTATGTGGAAAGCGAATTTTGTGCTTGTTATTGCCGCTGTTGTGTGATAGAATAACTACTGAGAATATCAAGAACGGTAAAGGTGTACCACCCGGCGCTACGCCAAATAACGCCGGGCAATGGATGGTAATCCGCCTACCACACAGTACAGAACAAGTCTGCGATACACATGAATTATTATAAGCGATACTTGACCGTTTTACAATAAGGAAAGTGTGTTTTGGAGGAGTGGTGTAAGCCTTGGGATGAAAACGATATAGAAGCAGGGCGTCTGGTGTGGAAAGCATGCCGGCGCCTTGTTCTTGGTTTCTCACGGGTATCCCAGATGGCGGGTTCTCTTACCGCCGTTTGGGCATACCAGGTGGGGAATCGGAGTTTGCGGGTGGACTGCGTTTTTTCGGTCTGCCTTTTTTCTTTGGTTTTTTACAAAACTATCAAAAACAATGAAATGGAGGAAGAAGTAATGGAAAGATGGAAGAAATTGCTGGCTATGGTATTGGCAGTTGCTGTAACGTTGTCGTGTGCACCGTGGTATAGCTTAGAGGCGAAAGCGGAAGCAGCAGGAGATTTTGAGTATGAAGTGAATGAAGATGGAAATAGTGTAAGCATTAAAAAGTATAAAGGAAGCGGTGGGGCTGTTGAGATCCCAGCGGAAATTGAGGGGAAGAAAGTAACAAGTATCGGGGTGTTTGCATTTAATGGCTGCAGCGGCATAACCAGTATAGAAATTCCCAACAGTGTAACAAGTTTTATGGGAGGTGCATTTAATGGCTGCAGCGGCATAACCAGTATAAAAATCCCAAGTGGAGTAACAAGTATACCGCCTCGTGCATTTATGGGCTGCAGCAGCCTGGCGAATATAGAAATCCCGTCCAGAGTAACGGACATCGGGTTTCAAGCATTTTATGGCTGCAGCAGCCTGGCGAGTGTAGAAATCCCGTCAGAAGTAACGAGTATCGGGCGTTATACCTTTTCGAGTTTCTAAGTCCGCAAAAGCCCTATTTTACAGGCTTCCGCGGATTTTTAAGTTGGTGTTTTTCGTGGTTTGACACACGATTGACACTATTTTTTTTATTTTTCAGAAATTCACTGCCAAAGCGTTAATCCTTGCAAGCTCATTCTCAATCCGGGAACTGTCTGCGATATGGTTATACACCTGCATCGTGATGTTGATGTTGGCGTGTCCCATGATATGCTGCAAGACTTTGATGTCCATCCCGTTTTCCGCCATTCTCGTGCAGAAGGTGTGCCGCATGGTATGTGCGGAAACAGGCGGGAACGGCTCTTCCGGTTCCTGTGCATTTATCGCCTTGACGATATTGGTAAGGATTTTATTTACGGAATTCATTAAAAGCGGTCTGCTGTTCCTCGTGATGAAAACGAAGTTCCGTAAACCCTCGACCTCATATTCATTGCGGTTCCTCCCCAGCAGTGAGTTAAGCTCTTTCTGTTCTGTAAAGGCGTTATATACGCTGTCAGACATTGGGATTGTCCGTATGCCGGATTTCGTCTTCGGGGCGCTTACATGGAGCTTTAGACCGTCCCCGTAGTCCTTATAGACCAGTGTGCGGCGGATATGGATTTGTTTTTTCTCTAAGTCAATGTCATCCCAGGTCAGCCCGACCAGTTCGCCGCATCTTACGCCAGTCCCCAGCATGATTGTCAGCATGGGGCAGTAGCACTTATACATGCTGTCTGACTTCAGGAATTCCATAAGCTGTTTCTGCTGTTTCAGCGTCAGGGCTTTCTTTTCCTCCGGTTCCCGCCCGTAATCGCTCCATACGGATTTTACAGGGTTCCTGTTAATGATTTCGTCGTCAACCGCCATTTCAAGGACTGGGTGGAGAAGGTTATGGATGCGCTTGATGCTGCTTTTTGCAAGCCCCTGTTTTGACAGGTCGGAATACAGCTTCTTGATGTCGGACGGGACAATCTGGGCAACCTTATACTGCCCGATGGAATCCCTCACATGGTTTTCCCATGCGGAGCGGTAGTTGACTTTCGTGGAGTCGGAAATTTCTTTAATCTCAAGATATCGTTCAAAGAAGTCATTTACAGTCAGCTTCTTTGCGTTTCCGTCCGTCCTGACGTTGTTTTCAAGATCGTGTTCCAGGGTTTTTTCCTTTGCCCTAAGTTCCGGCAGGTCTTTTGCGTAAATGGATTTCTGTTTTCCAGTCTTGGCGTCGGTATAACGGTACATATACCGTCCGTCCCCGCGTTCGCTTTCCCCTTTCCGCAATACTCTGTTTTTACTATCTTTTCTGTTTGCCATAAGATTTTTCCTTTCTTTCCCCGTCTTATGGCATGGCTTTCTGAAGCAATCATACCATAAGGGCAGGGGAATGTAAATAATTTTGCCGCTGCTGGTGCGCCTGACACAAAATCCTGTGTCAGCTTTGACATAAAGGGTAAGTGTCAGCTTTGACACAAAAATCTGTGTCAAAATTGCTCCCGCCATTTTATTCACGGCATTGGCGGGCGCAGGAACCTGGCTTTAGGATGACACAAAAGCCTGTGTCACATGGACATATTGTTTATGTAGGCTCTGACCTTCTCAACGTTGAACAGCACCCTCCGGTTGATTTTAATGGTTGCCCCGGCTTCGTCAGCGATTTTCCGGGCAGTTGCCCGTCCGCATGAGAGCATGGCGGAGAGTCCGT
>CATLEQ010000145.1 GCA_949915905.1 uncultured Lachnospiraceae bacterium
CGGCTGCCTTGGATATGCTCTTATTTTCCGCGACAGAAAGAAAAATTTTATACCTTGCAAGATTATCAAACGTATCCATGCATCCTCCTCTCCATAATTTGTTACTATTCACGGCCTGCGGCCGCGATAGTAACGGCATTCGGCCATTTAAAATCGCCTACGGCGGTCCTAAGTGCCAGTGGCACTTGCTTAGGACGAACCGAAGCGGAGCGAAGAAGGCCGAAATGCCCAATCGGTACCATCACGTTATCGGACGGAGGCCGTGCGGCAAAGCGCACAGCCCCGTAAATAGTAACCATAATTTCAATTTATGTGTTTCATAAAAATCATGTATTTGAATTATATCATTGCGAGGCGTATACTTCAACTACATTCACACGTAAGTACATAAAAAACAAGTGCCAAGTGCTCATGGAGGGTTATTATGAATACATTTGAATTTGACGGCAAAAAGTACAAGTCGGCATCCAGGCATCAAAAAGAATGGGGGAACGATTTAATTTCACAATTATCGCTTAGCGGAAATGAAGCCATACTGGACTTGGGATGCGGCGACGGGATCTTGACAAAACGCTTATCACTGCTTGTACCGCATGGGAACGTGTTGGGAATCGACACTTCCGCCAACATGGTGGAAACCGCAAAAACACTTTGCGGAAACAATCTTGAATTTGCACGGATGGACATGAACGAAATGAATTTTGAACATGCATTTGACCTTATTTTTTCCAATGCGGCCTTACATTGGGTGAAAAATCATAAGCGTCTTTTGACAAATGCCCACAAAGCGTTAAAAATCCACGGGGAAATCCTATGGGATTTTGGAAGTGCCGGCAATTGTGCCAGCTTCCTCGAGGTCATGCATGGAAAAATATCCGAGACCAAGTATGCAAAATACTTTCAGAACTTTGCATGGTCCTGGTTCATGCCCTCAAAATCTCAGTATGTGGAATTGATTTCTACGATTGGCTTCTCTTCCTACGAAATCGCGGAAATAAACAGAGACCGATATTTTTCCGATGCTTCCGAAATGATTAAATGGATAGACCAACCTAGCATCGTACCATTTATAAAGCAAATTCCAGAAGAACTTAAAGAATCATTTCGTCAGGAAGTAATCGAAGAAATGCTACAAAAGACACAGCAACCGGATGGCACTCATTTTGAAACATTTCGCAGAATTCGGGTACACGCGCAAAAATAATCTGGAGGAAATGACATGAAAAAGATTGATTTAACAAGTTGGAATCGGACATTACACTATCAAATTTTCAGAAACTACGTCCAACCGCAATATTGCGTCACGTTCGAATTGGATGTCACGCATTTCTTGGAAATGACACGGAGAAAAAACTACTCCTTTACATTTTCACTCGTGTTCGCGGTCTCCAAATGCGCCAATCAAATCGAGGAATTCCGCTATCGTTTCGTGAAAGGAGAGCCGGTAATATTTAACAGAATCAATACGGCGTTTACTTACCTGGACAAGGAAACGGAATTATTCAAGGTCGTCAATGTGGAAATGACGGACACGCTGGAAGAATACGTAGCCCTGGCAACAGAAAAGGTACGGGCTCAAAAAGAATATTTTACCGGCCCGTTGGGAAACGACGTGTTCCAGTTTTCCGCCTTCCCATGGGTGACTTACACCCATATCTCTCATACGGACTCCGGGAACAAGGATAACGCCACCCCGTTATTTGATTGGGGAAAATATTACGAAAAGGACGGAAAAACGATGTTACCATTTTCCGTCCAGGTCCACCATTCTTTTGTGGACGGAATCCATATCGGCAAACTGGCGCATAAATTGCAACAAAGTCTGGATTGTTCCCACGAATTATGATAAAATGCCATTAGCATCAAAACATTCAAAATAGGAGGCCTCGAACATGTATCAGCTCATGAACAAGGATGTCATCGTCGCATCCATCGTAAAAGAAAACGACACATGGAAACTGTCACGACGTGACGGAGTGCTTCCTCTTTCAGGCGGGAGTTTTTCCATTGGCGACTGGCTGGAAGACCGAAAGGCCTTCAAACACAACCATCACCTGCGTCGGCTCATGACGGATTGCGGATGCGGCACGACGGAAGGGTTCATCCGCATCACGCACGCGGCCTCCATCAATGACTCCTATTGGGTCAAGAAGTGCGATGAGGACGTGTCATGGAACGACATATCCTTCTATCGGAATGCATTTGACGACACCATTTCCAAGCTGGCATTTGAAGGACTGGGCTTATATGGAATCCAAATGAGCAGCACGTCACCGGAACTTACCACGGACGGCTCATTTCGCAAATGCTGGCGAAAGGAAGAGGAAAAAATCTACCTATACAAAAGGGGCAAATCCGGGGCTTCCAATGCGGGTCTGGAGCCATATTGTGAAGTATTGGCCTCCGAACTCATTCAAAAAGCAGATCCCGAATGCGTCCACTACTCCATCGTCAAACTGCACAAGGAAACGGCATCACGTTGCCAATCTTTCACGGACGAAGAGGTTGGTTTCGTACCCATGCGCAAATTAATGAGCCGTAACGCCACGCTGGAAGAACTGCTTCATTTTTTTGACGGACTCGGATGCCAAGAATCATTTCGGCGCATGCTCGTCCTGGACGCGGTTACGTTTAACGTGGACAGACACCTTGGCAACATGGGTGTTCTCGTATGCAATGACACGCAGGAAGTCCTGGGAATGGCTCCCAATTTTGATTTCAACCTGACATTGCTTCCCTACGTGACCAGAGAAGAATTCAAAGACATTGGCACGAAATTACTGGATTACGGACCGCAGATGGGAAACGACTTCACACGAATCGGACAGAAACTGCTCACGTCCGAGATCCGAAAAGAATTAATTCAATTACAAGATTTTCAATTTTCGTTTCGCGGCAACAAGGAATTCGAACCGTGGCGGGTCAATACCATGGAAGAACTGGTAAATCGTCAGATAAAGGCGATTCTCAAAAGCGAAACGCTCCACACGAAGGACGTATTTGTTCCACAAATAATCATATCGGAAACGCCACGTTTTGACAATGCCAAGGAACATAAAAGGGCTGTTGCCCTCATGGACAAATTAAACGCGCTGAACGAATTTTCCTCCATCATGGAGCAAATCGAGGAGGACGACCATATATCCGTCCTCGCGACCATCCATGAAAACGAAGATTTTTTTGACATCATCATCCACATGGACGACATGGGGATTACCTGCGAGAAAAACGGCATCGAAATGCACGTAGAGGAAATTGGCACGACACCAGCTGAAGCTGATGCGACAACGTCTGAAACTGGCGCAAGATTACCTGGAATCGGCGCGAAAGCGTCTGAAAAAAGCAGTGCCATCACACGGTTTACTCGCCTTTACGAATATGTCCGCGCAATGACACTGACTTTCTGCGCCAATGGTATTTCAACCCTCCCGTGACAGTTTCCCCAAGAATTCCTGCATTCTCGGGCTATCCGAGGCGAACACGTCATCCGGCGTCCCTTCCACGGCAATCACGCCCTTGTCCATGAAAATGATTTTGTCAGCCACGTTTCTGGCAAAATTCATCTCATGCGTGACAATCACCATCGTCATGTGCTCCGCCGCCAAGTCCTTGATAACCTTCAAAACCTCGCCCGTAAGTTCCGGGTCGAGCGCGCTGGTCGGCTCGTCAAAAAAGAGGATTTTCGGATTGAGGGCCAATGCCCTGGCAATGGCCACGCGTTGACACTGTCCGCCGGAAAGCTGACAAGGATAGGCATCTTCTTTGTCCGACAATCCCATCTTGGCAAGCAGTCCCCTCGCCTCCTCGTAAACCTCTTCCTTTTTCCTTTTTTGGACGTGAATCGGCGCGTCCGTGATATTTTTCATCACGGAATAATGCGGAAATAAATTGAAATTTTGAAACACCAATCCAAAATACGACTGGATTTCCTTGCGCTCCTCCTTCTTCGGAAACGCCGCCTTGCCGTCCTCCACCCAGCCGGCTCGTTTTCCAAGGTAGAAAATTTCCCCGCCGTCAATTGTCTCCAACATCGTCGCGCAACGCAGGAGCGTGGACTTTCCCGACCCGGACGGGCCGATGATAGCCACGATTTCCCCCTCCTTCACGGAAAGGGAAATATCATGCAGTACTTCCGTATCGTCAAACGCCTTTTTGATATGTTTCATTTCCAGCAAATTCATTCTTTCCGCCTCCCAAGCAGCCTATCTTTCTTCACGGTTCCTAACGATAGTAATCCAATTTTTTCTCAATCCGCTCCATCACCCATGCCACGACAAGGCAGGCCACATAATAAAACGCCCCTGCCACGAAAAACGGAACCACCGTGGTCTGCGCCGCCGCAATCTGTTTTGCCTTGGCAAACATTTCGATGAAGGAAATCGAGTACACCAACGACGTGTCCTTGACGAGGGTGATAATCTCATTCGTCACGGACGGCAGCACGATTTTCACCACCTGGGGCAAAATAATTTTCAAAAACGTCTGATGCCCTGAATACCCTAAAAGCCTGGCCGCCTCGTACTGCCCGACCGGAATCGACTCAATGCCGGAACGGTAAATTTCCGCAAAATAAGCGGCATAATTGAAGGAGAATCCCAAAATGATGGCCACCAATTTGTACCCTCCGCCAATATTCATCTTCCACAAATAAAACGGCCCGAAATACCAAATCAAAAGCTGGAGCATGAGCGGCGTTCCGCGCATGATGGAAATATAGAACTTGACAAAGACGCTCAACGGCTTAAACCGGCTCGCTCGCCCAAAATATACAATCATGCCAAGCGGAAGCGAAAATACCAGCGTCAGAGCAAAAATCATCATCGTCTGGCCAAATCCAAGTGCCAGCTCCCTCAAAATCACATCAAAACTCATCGGACTCTCCCTTCGTTATGAGCATTTAGTGCCTGTGTTTTAGGCACTTACGTGCGATACATGCCGTCGCCGTTAGCGAGGTTTTCCCGAGCTTACCAGACGGCTCGTTATGAGTAAAAGCCCCTCGGAAAATTTCCGGGGAGCCTTTTTTCTAAGTCCCACTATGTATACATTCTTCTTAATCCAAGCGTTTTACTCCGCCGTCAGCGTGACCATGTCGGCAATCTCATATTTCTCTGCCAGCTTTGCCACGGTACCGTCATTTGCCAGCTTCTGCAAATCCGCATTCACAATGTCGCACAGCTCGGTATTTCCCTTTTTAAAACCGATGGCATACTGTTCCTTGCTCAAATCCTCTTCCAGGATGATGTATCCCTCTCCTCGGGAATCAATCTGGTACTTGGCAACGCCGATGTCGATGGCCAACGCATCCAACGCTCCCGCCTGAAGCTCCACGAACGCCGTGTTATAATCGGCAAACTGGTTGAGTGCCGCAAACGTGTCTGCCAACTCCTTCTGCCCCTCTTCATCCTCCAAAAGCTCCAGCGCCGCACTTGCCGCCTGCACGCCGACCGTCTTTCCGTTCAAATCGGCAAGCGTCTTGATGCCGGAGTTCTCCGCAACGACGATTACCTGCGTGTTGTCCACGTACGGAACGGAAAATGTATAATCGTCCTCACGTCCGTTCATCGTGAAACCATTCCAAATACAATCAATGGAACCCGAGTTGAGTTCTTGATCCTTGGAATCCCAGTTAATCGGCTTCTTCACCAGCTCCCAGCCTTCCAGCTCGCACACGGCCTCGGCCAGTTCCAGGTCAAAACCGGTATACTCGCCATTGTCATCCATGTACCCATACGGCGGATACTCTGCGTCGAATCCTACCGTGAATGTCTTTTTCCCGCCCTGATCATCGGCCTTGCCTGCGTCATCGCCGGAGTTGTCCTCCTGCTTTACATCGTTATCCTTGCTTGCATCCCCGTTTCCGCCGCAGCCGGTCATGGCCAGAACGGCTACCATGGAAACCGCCAATAATACTGCCAATTTCTTTTTCATCTTCTTCATGTCCTCCTTTTTTATGCCAATCGCCCTCTTTCCCATGCCACCTTTTATGCTTTCACAAGCTTTTTCGCGTCATCCAATTAGCAATTGACCACTTTACCATGTTAAACCACCTAGGTATAGTAACATACTTCGAGGACTCTGTCAAACGGTAAATTCACCAAGACACCAAAAAGGATTCGTTAGGGTCGGTTTAAACCTTAAGCATTGAGATCGGTTGTTTCCGCTTTCAACTCTGCCATCTTCTTTTCTGGATAGAACTGAATGAAAATAATATAAAGGATGGTTGCTGCCAGCGGGACTAAGAAACGCACGGAATTAATACCAATCAACACCGCCTCCGGTTCCTCTCCGATTGCATTTGCAACATATCCGGTAACTGCCAGAACCCCGGCAAGGAGCGCATTGGAAATCGCGGTACCACACTTATAAGCAAAACCGTTGATAGCGGAAATGGTTCCGTTTAACTGCTCCCCGGCTGACAAGAACACATAATCTGTCATGCCCACGGCGGTCATCAGTTTACCCGCTTGCCGCGCATCTCCAAGCCGGAAGTGTCCACGGTTTTCTCCACACCGTCCGGCACTTCGGTCTCAAGCAGGATTTCTTCCTCCCCTTCCTTCACGTGCACTTTAATCTCACCCCGCACCGACCGGTAGGAGCAGGTGAATTCTGTCATTCCATCCGGCAGGTACGGTGTAATCGCCACTTTTCCAAATCCCGGCTCCCGTGCCTGAATGCCCGCGATTCCATTGTAATACCATTCTATAATATGCCCCATCATGTCATGGCAGTGGCTGCGCGGGTTCTCCTCCCAGTATTCGCCGAGGGTCGTCATTCCTTCCAGGATAAATGCATAGTAACTCGGATGTTCGGTGCGAGTGACAAACCGTGCAATCAAATCGTTCATCCCGTGCTTCCGCGCGGTCTGAATGATATAAGGAAGCCCCACCTCTCCGCTGACAAACGCGCCCTCGCGCTCCAACGTATGGCGGAAAGCCTTTACAATGTCCGCTTCCTTGTCCTCTGGCACAAGTCCCCAGAACAGCGGCAGTGCCTCGCATGCCTGCGTCAAATGAACCTCGTCCAGATGATCCCACGCCCGGTAGCACCAGTATCCGTATTGTGGATGCCGCACAAGGAGTTTTTCATTGTAATTGTTTCTAATCTCCCGCGCATATGTTTCCAATTCTGCTTTTTCTTCCGCTTTTCCAAGTATTTCCGCAAATTTCGCCAACGTCACGGCATCCGCATATAGGAAAACAGTCTCCACGTTCTCCCGCGCCAGTTCATTTCTCAGATTCCCCCAGTCACCCAGGCCGTGACTTATGAATCCGTCTTCCGTCACTTTTGATTTCAGATGATTCAGGTAGCGCATGCCCGCCTCATAATTATCCTCTATGATTTGCTTGTCACTATAGAACTGATAATGCCAATACGTCCCCAGTATACACGTGCTGCCCCAATCCGCAGACGTTCGCCTCTGCCTTTTTTATCTCCTTTGAGATGAAAAACTGTTTCCGCGCATAAAACGGAGCCGTGGTTCCATTCGTAATCCATTTTTCAAATATTGTGCCCATTTCTTTCCCTCCTTGTTGCTCTTTCAATTATTATAATAAAATCTTTCCGCCCGTCCCAGAACAAAATCGGACATGCCACGGTGGCTTTTCCGACATTGTTACAATTTATGGCCTAACCGGCCGCAAATTGTAACGGTGATAACTCCACTCATGCCAACATGGGACGGATTGTTCTTCCTTTTTTTCTATACATTTCGCAAAATTCATGCTAAAATACCTGATATACAATCGGATGCGGAGGTCGTCACAAATGAAAATGCTGCCTATTTCAAATACTTTTTATCAGCCCTTTACCAAATATGAATCAGAACAAATGCAGTTGGAACATATTCTTCAGGAATATCACCGTAAGAATCCAAAGCTGCCCCTCTCCACCCCGCAGCACTACCGAACGGACGACCCCTTGTTTCGCTATGTGGCCCACAGATTTCCCACATTTCAGGGTTTCTCCCATGAACAGCTGGAAGAAAGTACCACCATCATGGATGGCATGGACATTGCCATATTCCGGCATATCCGCTATCTCCCCGCACTACTTCACACACATGAATTTTTTGAAATGGTGTATATCATTGACGGAAAATGCATGAATCACATCGGAAACCGCAAGTTTTTCATGCAGCCGGGGGACGTATGCATCATCGCCCCGGGCACAGAACACAGTATTGCCGCTTTTGACGACGACTGCATTATCCTGAATTTTTTAATCCGCACCAGTACTTTTGACTCTACTTTTATGAACATTTTTTCTGACATGGAAATTATTTCTGATTTTTTCATGCAGACTTTATATGGAAATTACAACGACTTTTATCTGTTATTCCACACCGGAAATGATAAAGAAATGTTGGAAACGATTTACCAACTTCTCTGCGAATACCATGAGTTCCGCCGCCATAAGCAGAAATTCACAAATCTGCACATTGCCATGCTGTTTCTTTTGCTGATTCGGAATCATGAGCA
>CATLEQ010000146.1 GCA_949915905.1 uncultured Lachnospiraceae bacterium
TTTGTCGTCCAGATCTTTGAAGAGGATAAAATCTTTCATTTTTTCCTGGAATTTCTGATCTTTCAGGCATCCATACTTGATGAAAGGACTGATGTCGTCCCAGTATTTCTCATAATTCTCACGGTCGGTCTTAAACATGCCATTCAGCTTGTCGGCCACCTTCTTGGAAATGTAGTCCGCCACCTTGTTCACGAACCCATCATTTTGCAACGCGCTACGCGACACGTTCAGCGGCAGGTCCGGACAGTCGATGACGCCCTTTAACACCATCAAAAACTCCGGAATCACTTCCTTGATGTTGTCCGCGATGAACACCTGGTTGTTATACAGTTTGATCTTGCCCTCGATGGAATCATACTCCATGTTAATCTTCGGGAAGTACAAGATTCCCTTCAAATTAAACGGATAATCCATGTTCAAATGAATCCAGAACAATGGCTCCTTGTAGTCCATGAATACCTTGCGGTAAAACTCCAGATAATCGTCCTTCTCGCACTCGCTCGGGTTCTTACCCCACAACGGATGCGTGTCGCTTAAGGAAACCGGACGCTTCACGATCTTGGCCTTTTTCTTTGGCTCGCCTTCCTCGCCCTCTTTCGGCTCCTCGGTAATGTGCTCGATTACCTTGTCCGTGTCAAGCACGTCCGCCTCGTCAATCGTCTCGTACTCCTCCGGAGCATTGGCCTTGCTTAAGAAAATCTCCACCGGCATGAAGGAACAATACTTCTCCAACACTTCCCGCGCCCGGTACTCATTGGCAAACTCCAGACTGTCCTCGTTCAGGAAAAGGGTAATCTCCGTACCCACGCCTTCCTTCGTGCCCTCGCCCATCTCGTACTCGGTGCCGCCATTGCTCACCCAGTGCACCGCCGTCGCGTCCTTCTGATAAGACAACGTGTCAATGTGCACCTCGTCGGCCACCATGAACGCCGAATAAAAACCAAGTCCGAAATGCCCGATCATCTCGTCATCCGTCGTCTTGTCCTTATATTTCTCCAGGAACTGCGTCGCCCCGGAAAACGCGATACGGGTGATGTACTCCTCGACCTCGTCCGCCGTCATGCCCAGACCGTTGTCGATAAACTTGAGCGTCTTCTCCTCCGGATTGACGATGACCTGAATCTTTGCCTTATAATCCGCGGGCATCTCGTACTCTCCCATCATGTCCAACTTTTTCAGCTTGGTAATCGCGTCGCAACCGTTGGACACCATCTCGCGCATAAAAATGTCGTGATCCGAATATACCCACTTTTTAATAATCGGAAAAATATTTTCACTGTCGATTGATAAGCTTCCCTTTTTCAACTCCATTTTTTTCCACACTCCTTCTATGAATATTTATGTTGACCTGACACGACCGGCTCCTCAATAGGCTGTATAATGGCCGTGTTGTTTTTGCCTAATGGACATTCTAATACAACCATTTTCAAATGTCAATACAAAATTAGCACTCTTCTCGCAAGAGTGCTAATAATTTATAAAAACTTTATACATTATGCAAAAACTACCAACAAACAAGGGGCAAAGCCTTTGATAATTCCACAAAGACTTCGCACCTTGTTTGTCAGACGCTATTTGGTTCCTAACTACTCTTTTATTTTGTCAATGTCTGTAAGGTTCACGCCCGACACATTAAGCAATGCTTTTATCGTTAAATATTCATCTTTTAACTTTGCATATGTCTCGGTCGCGTTTTCTTTCTTTGCCAATGCCATGTACTCTTGAATCTTTTTGAAATCGTCAAGAGCTAATTTTATCACTTCAATTCCAGTTGGCATATAATCACCTACTTTCTGCAATCTGTACCGATTTCTACATTTTAATCATAACAGATTTATAAAAAGGCGTAAAGTCTTACAAGCATAATTTGCCTCACCTAATTTTGTCTGATACTAGTGTCTTGCTCCAGCTCCTCCCGCTTGCACGCAATCCATTTCTTACGTTCTTCCAATCCGCTTTTTCCAAGTTTGGACATTCCCAGCATCAACGGGTACTCGATGCCCAGCATGATGGCAACGTACACCACCATGTCAACAATGCCGTCAAACCCGCCGGACAAGTACGTGGGGATAAACGTGACCACCGTGATGGCAGGCGGCAATATATAATAGAGAATCTCTATTTTTTCCGTCAGCCGAACGTCCTTTTCCTCCTTCTCCAAAAACGCCTCCAGGGACAATTCGCCCTTCCCCCTCTTCCGGCACTTTTTTTGCGCCTTCGCAAATTTTTTCTCCATCTCGGCCGGGAATTCCTTGTCCACTTCCTCATTTACCATGTCCAAAAACTTGACCTTCTGCCGCCTCACATGCCTGCCGCGCAGGAAATGATACGCCACCAGATATGTCACGGAAACGCCAAGCATGACCCAGATGGGGCAGGCGAACCAGTTCGTGCCTTCCATGCCCAAAAGCGAAAAGATAATCACGAATCCCAAAATCGCCATGGCACAACACACTCCCCGAAACACCTTCATCGACACCCGTTTCGTCTTGAACATGAGACGGCGAATCACGGTGTTTACCACCACCATCAGCAAGGACACCACGAAAATTCCCATGACATATCCCGAGACGTTCAGGCTACTGACGCTGTGCAAGAGGTCTACCTCGCTCCCCTCCGCCATCTCCAAGACATAAAATACCAAGTCGAGCATCGACACGAATACCAGCACCTTCGCGATAGATTTGAAATAGTCCGCGACATGTAAAATCTTGTTTTTCGTGCCAAAGTCCGAGCAAAAAGATTTACAAAACTGCTCGATGTCGTTTCCCGTTATTTTCCGAACGTCCCGCCCCGTCTTTTCCGCGCTCAGAAAAATGTCCAGCAACTCGCCCCGCCGCTCCTCCGTGGTGGCCTCGTCGATATTTTGGCTTAAGACGTACATCTCGATTTGGTCGAACACGTCCAAATATTCCTTACCCAAATGATCCTTATAAAACACGTAACTATCCTTCATGACAAACTCCCTCCTTCTTCAAAACCGCGCCTTCCCTTGCAGAACCCCGGCCGCCTTATGACTTCCATATAAATCCATGTTTGCCGTCACGGCCCCTCACGTTTTTCCTCGCAAAATCATGTCCGCCGCCGCCGTGATTTTCTCATAATTTTCCTTGAAAGTCTCCAGTGCCGCCGTGCCTTCCTCCGTAATGGAATAGTATTTGCGCATCGGGCCGTAGGGTGACTTTTCCTTGCGGCAGGAAACCAATTTCTTTTTTTCGAGACGCGTCAAAACTGGATACAGTGTTCCCTCCAGCAAGGCCTCGAACCCGCATTTTTCTAATTTGGCGAGAATTTCATAGCCATATGTCTCGCCCTCAGCAATTACGGCCAGCACGCAGCCTTCTAAAATTCCCCGTAAAAGTTGAGATTCTTCCAAATATACATCACCTCGCTCACTACTATGCATCGTTGAGTAGATTGAAAATACTATAGCACAGCTACTTTGTGTTGTTAAGTAGCTATGTCATTTTTGCCTTTTTTTGAGTACAAGGCGAAAAATCCACAAAAAAAAAAATACAAATTTAATAAAAAATGTGATATCATGGGCACATGCTGAATATGGAAAAAATAATATTAGGAAGGAATGAATACAAATGAAAGTAGTGGTTGCAATTGACTCATTTAAAGGAAGCCTCTCCTCCATGGAGGGCGGGAACGCGGTAAGGGCGGGCATACTGGCCGCCAAGCCGGACACACACGTCATCGTAAAGCCCCTGGCCGACGGAGGCGAGGGAACCACCGATGCCCTGATCGAAGGTTTGGGCGGCGAACGCGTGAACCTTTCCGTGACCGGGCCTTTGGGCAAACCGGTGAACGCGTATTATGGCCGGCTGCCCGAGTCAAATTCCGCCATCATGGAGATGGCCACAGCCTCCGGCATCACCCTGCTGCCAGATGGCATAAAAGATCCGATGCGCGCCTCCACATATGGCGTAGGGGAGATGATTGCGGACGCAATTGCCAAGGGTTGCCGCGACTTCATCATTGGCATTGGCGGCAGCGCGACCAACGACGGCGGTATCGGAATGCTCAAGGCTCTTGGATTCGCGTTCAAGGACGAGAGCGGAAATGATGTCGGCGAGGGCGGACAAGCCCTTTCCAGAGTCGCCTCCATCCAGACGGACGGACGGCTCGCCGACTTGGAAAACTGCCGCTTCCGCGTCGCCTGCGATGTGACCAACCCCCTCTGCGGGGAAAATGGCGCGACCTTCGTCTACGGTCCGCAAAAAGGCGTCACCGACGACATGAAAAGTACGCTCGATGCGGCGATGGCACACTTTGCCGACGTGACCGCAAAAAACCTGGGACATGACAATCGTGACGCAAGCGGTGCCGGTGCGGCGGGAGGTCTCGGATTCGCCTTCTTGAGTTACTTGGATGCCGAACTCACCCCGGGCATCGACCTGATACTCGACGCGGTGAAATTGGAACAGGACCTTGTCGATGCCGACATTGTCGTGACCGGCGAGGGACGGCTTGACTTCCAGACCGCCATGGGCAAGGCACCCGTCGGCGTGGCGAAACTCGCCAAGAAGCACGGGGCGAAAGTCATCGCCTTCGCCGGAGGCGTGACAAAGGAAGCCCGCGCCTGCAACGATGCCGGAATCGACGCTTTCTTCCCTGTCGTACGAGGCGTCACCACGCTCAAAGATGCCATGAACCCGGAAAACGCGAAGGCAAACGTGCAAGATACCGCCGAGCAGGTGTTCCGGTTGCTATAGGATAACGAATGCCTAATTGATTCATCTCAACGATCTCAACAATCTCAACAATTCTGAATTTTAAGTTGACATGCGGAATTTGTTGTGCTATGATAATAAACGTTTTAGCAAGGTAACGCGTTGCATTGATTTATAGGAAACGAAAAAAACGCTTGCGTTTTGACTCGTTTCCTGCGCCGGATGCACGCCGCAAAGCGGCAAAATACCATGGTGCATCCGTGCGCATCCTGCCGGAGGCTTATGGTAAACGCAATGATTTTTTGCGTTTACCATATATTGCGCGTGGCCGCCTTGTGACAAACGGCGGGATTTCCCGCGAAAAAGCAAAGCAGTCGTAGCGACTCGGCCTCGGCCGGGTTGTCACGGACATGATGACAAAGGCTGGGAACAAGACTCTGACATCTGGAACCTGACAGGAAGTAGGCGTCACCGACTGAGAGCGCCGGACAGGGAATGATGTCAAGGGAACACTTGGGAGCCGACCGGTTGAACATGATGAAAGTAGGCCGGTACGTAAGGCACACGTTACGTGCAAAGAGTGGGATCCGAACGGATTCAATGCGGGTGGTACCGCGGATATTATATGATTAATTTCCGTCCCGGGATGCAAGTGCATCCCCGGGGCGGTTTTTTATACGGAAATTTTGTTTTCCACAAAGCATACGCCTTTCGGGAATGTGCCTGCCTGATTCGTGACCATGCATGGCCGGCCATATATGGTCGCAGCACCTTTTTCCAAACAAACCTCACCACGAGTGAAAGAAAGGAAGGACAACGATGATGGAATATGTAACCGGAGTAAAAACAAGGGAAACGCTGGAAATCAAAGAGCTATTGGCAGAGGAAATGCAAGGACGCACCGTGAAGGTAAACGGCGCCATCCATGCCATTCGTGACATGGGAAACATTGCCTTTGTCATCTTGAGAAGGCATGACGGACTCATTCAATGCATATATGAAGAAGGAAATGCAAATTTTGACTTGAAAGATTTGCGCGAAGCGTTTACAGTAGAGGTAACAGGAACATTGTCAAAAGCCGACAAGGCACCAAACGGGATTGAAATTTGCATCACGGACTTAAAAATCTTAAGCGTCCCGGCAGACACCCTGCCGCTTCCGATTTCCAAATGGAAGATGAAGACGTCACTGGACGCAAAGCTCAATTACCGGCCGATTTCCCTGCGCAACATCAGGGAACGCGCGAAATTCAAACTGCAGGAAGGAATCGTTCGGGGATTTCGTGATTTCCTCTATCAAGAAGGATTTACCGAGATACACACGCCGAAAATCGGGGCGAAAAGTGCCGAGGGCGGAGCAAACCTCTTTAAGCTGGAATATTTCCACAGACCGGCCATTTTGCAGCAAAGTCCACAGTTTTACAAGCAGATGATGGTCGGCGTGTATGACCGTGTGTTTGAGACGACCCCGGTATTCCGCGCGGAAAAGCACAACACCAGGAGACATTTGAACGAGTACACCAGTCTGGATTTCGAGATGGGCTATATCGATGGATTCGAGGACATCATGGCGATGGAAACGGGATTTTTACAGTACACCATGGAGCTTTTGGAGACGGACTACGAAAAAGAGCTGCAGATACTGGGCATTACGTTGCCAAAGACAAGCGAAATCCCGGCCGTGCGTTTTGACGAAATCAAGCGTCTCGCCTCGGAAAAATATGGCCGCGCGATGAAAAACCCGTTCGACCTGGAACCGGAGGAGGAACTGCTCATCAGCCGCTATGCAAAAGAAGAATGGGATGCGGATTTCATTTTCGTGACACATTATCCATCCAAAAAGCGGCCGTTTTACGCGATGGATGATCCGGCCGACCCGCGGTTTACCCTAAGTTTCGACTTATTATTCCGCGGCATGGAAATTACGACGGGCGGACAGCGCATCCATGATTACCGGAAATTGTTGGAGAAGATGGAAGCGCGGGGCATGACCACCGAGGGCATGGAGCAGTATTTAAGCGCGTTTAAATACGGAATGCCGCCGCACGGCGGGCTTGGTATCGGCATGGAACGCCTGACCATGAAATTAGTGGACGAAGACAACGTCCGTGAGACGACATTGTTCCCGAGAGATTTGAGCAGATTGGAACCATAACCATTAAAAACGGGCGCGGCATTATGATTCATGGGGCTACATGCCCCGCCGCACGGCCTTGTGCATAGGAAGTTCCACTTCTGCCAGGAGAGGGTAAGGTGAAAGATATGTCAGAGAAAAATTATTGTCAATTATGCGGTGGAGCACTCAATCGGGGATATTGCCCGGCATGCGGGTTTTATGCAAAACGGAAAGACAAAATTCACTATCGTTTAAATGAAAGCAATGCCTCTAGAAGGCTGGACGCACGCTATGGGGAAAAGCTGGAAAAGCAATTGGAACGAAGGGAAAAATCCCACCAAAGGCTGCACAATGATTTCAAAGGAACCTCCTCCGAGATTATCAAGGCCAGACGCGAGGCGGAAGCACTCAAAAAAACAATCCAGCAAGGACTTGAACGCAGCGGCATAAAAGAAGCACTTAACTCCGAAATCATGGCGGGAGCCACAAAAGGAGCCGTGCAATCCGCCCGGAACGTAATGAGCACACTCGCGACGGAGATTGACCAAAAGCTCCTCTCCAGCGACAGCAAGCCTGCCACGGGCGGCCATCCAGGCGGCGGATACCAGATGTCCTCCACGGCAGGGAGGGCAAACGGCACCGGCACCGCCAGGAGTAATTCATGGAGCACGAATACCGCCAAAAGAAATACATACGGCGTAAAGGATCGCCCGCTAAACACGATGCAGAGCAAGACTTCCAAAAAAGGAATCGTCGTGGGCATTGTCGTCATCGTCATCTTCCTTTCGGCCGTTCTCTCCGTGATCGGACAATTCGCGTTTGAGTTGCCGAAAGCGTGGACGGAAGACTCCGGCGGCACTTATGAGGAACCCGCACAGTACGATCCTTCCCCGGACAAGGAAGTAAATACCCTGGCAGAGACAGGGGATGACTACGTCACATTACTGACCGGAGGGAACTATATCGTGGGAGTCCATATACCGGAAGGCCTCTATACGGTAAACTTGGCGGACGGAAGTGGTTCTTTAGATATCACTGATAATGAAAACGACGTATTCATTTACAAATGGTTCGAAATCTCGGATGAAGAGAACGAGGAAGACGCAGAAGAATACGGCTACGTAACGGAATTAACCGACGTCCCCCTCTTTGCCGGGGCACGCATTACCGTCTACCCAGAAGTCGTCTTATCCTTCGAGACGCACAACGGGCAGACCGCCCAAATGGCGGCATTGGAAAATCCCTTGAAGGACGTCTTCAACGTTCCAAAGGGCACGACGCTTGTCTGCGGGGTGGATTTTGAACCGGGCGTCTATGATATCCAAGGCTTTTCAAGCAACGGACTGCTCTTTTACACACACCCGTATTCCTGGTCTGATGACGGAGAATTTTACGAAGAAATCCTCTGGCTGGACGAGGGCGTTACCTATAAAAACCTCGTGCTCTTGGACGGTGCCGAAATTTATTCGGACGATGCGAATTTCACCCTGCTGCCAAGCCCGGAGATTGGAAACATAGATTACGACACATACTATGAATATGAATGATTCATGAAAGGACGACGACATGGCAAAC
>CATLEQ010000147.1 GCA_949915905.1 uncultured Lachnospiraceae bacterium
ATAGACGGCCGCCATCATCGCCACGCCGCGAAATTCCATCCAAAGCTCTTCCTCTTCCCCCAGTTCTATCTTCGGGAGTTTTTTTGTATACCAGCACTTTCCCCGATAATAATCATTGCCCCCGTCCTGGCCGTCCACCGCGTTCCAGGTGTGGGGCAAATCCACCGTCTCCCCGAGTCCCGCGTCGTCCCACCTTGCCCCGATGCCGACGTCCTCTTTCACAAATTTCCACTGTTCCATGCATTTCATCTGATTTTTCATAAACTGCCTCCTACTCTGATTTGTTGCATCTATTATAATAAAATTCTGCCCTTTTGTCTTAGAATAATTTTTCCGTGTATTAGCACAAATTTTACTTTTCGGTCAATGCGAACAAAATTTTCAAATACCCGTTCTCCCATTTCGCCCCGGCAATCTCTCTCCCGGCAAACCCAGCCGGCACGGGGAACCTCCGGCTTTCGTTTTTCACGCCCACCACCAGTTCCTTTCCGTCCTGCTCAAGGCCAAGCGCCTCTTTCTCGGCAAACGGTAAATAAATTTTAAGGCTCCCCTCCTCTTCATCCACCTCGTAAATCTCTTTTTGAAACAACACGTCATTAGGATTGCAATCTGAAAACATCAAGTCCCCCACCTCTTCCAACACGCGCAGCGTCCGAAGCTCTTTTGACAGCAATTCCACGTAAATGCGCGGCACCTCGCTAAAACTTTCTCGTATCTCCCTCAATCCCTCCTCCTGCAATTTCTTCCATTTGTTAAAATACCCCTCCATCGCTTCCTGTGGGTAAATGTGATTTACAATCACCGCGTCCACGTTGTAATGGTACAAATAAAGGCACGTAAAATTTCGTTTTGCCTCGCTTATCACGATTTTTTCCGGCGTGGTCACCACGCGCAGGCTCACGACGTCCTGATTTAACAAAAGCTTTTGCAGCCGCAGCATTTTGTCCATCAAGTATTCAATGTCGTCAAACACCGCGTCCTTTGGCATCGGCAGCTTCATCAGATTTTCCAATAGCACGCCCACGGTCTTCACGCCCGCCTTTTCAATCGGGAGCACACGCCGAATCAGCCCGGACAACCGTTCCGGATATTTGAGCAATGTCAATGTCTCTCCCGTAGGCGCACAGTCCACGATTAGCGTGTCATATTCCCCGCTTTCATACATGTCCAGAATCCGAAACATGGAGAACAACTCCTCCAACCCGGGAAATACCAACAATTCTTCCACCTCGATTCCGCTTCCGCCCTTTAAGGTGAGAAGCTGCTTCAAGTAATCCTGTAAATTTCCCCAACATTTCTCGCTCTCGTATACGGTGTCAATCTCCATCGCGTACAAACGTTCCAAAACTTGCGTCGGCTCCCGACCGACACGAACGTCAAAAGAATCCCCCAGACTGTGCGCCTGATCCGTGCTCATAATAAGCACCCGCTTCCCGCTCTTTGCTATCTTGCAGGCGGTCGCCGCCGCCATGCTCGTCTTGCCCACTCCGCCCTTGCCCGTGTATATGATAATTCTCATCACTTCATTTCCTCTCTTTTCTAACGCTGACACGCCGCCTACATAATTTTCACCTTTTTTATTTTTGTAGTTTCCTTCGTCCTACTGCAATTACCGTCTTTTCCTTCCTCATCCTCTCGCTTCCTGCTGTCATCGCCCCTTTTCTCATCCCACTCCCTTTTTCCGTCATGGCCATCTGCGTTCTTTCTGCCTTTCACGGCGCACCCTCTTAAAAAATCCACGGCCGCCTCCGCCGCCATCAACTTTACTTCCCGCTCAATCACGTCAATATGCTCGTTCATTTTTTCAGAAAACAAGGCACGAACCGCCTTTTTCTGGTATTCCGCCGCCGTTCTCACCCTACACAACATTTCCTCATGCATTTTCACCACTCCTTCCTATACCTTGACGGACTCGCAGAGTCCGCTGGCGCGAAGCGCATTTGATATGGTATGCCCGGATGGGTATACCTTGACGGACTCGCAGAGTCCGCCCGCCCCTCCGGGGCATGCGTTAAGGGATGCCCTTGGGTATACTTTTTCAAATCGAATCCGCAATTTCCCTTCCTCGAATTTTGCCCCTGCCACCTCATAACTTCGAAGGATGTTCGGAAGCGGAATGTTTCGTTTGAAATTCCCCGCCTTTATGACAATGTCCGTGGCCGCCTGATATAAATCAATCTCCTCCTTCTTCGCGCTGGGCAGAAAAACCTCCAACTGGTATCCGTCCCCGACTTGCCGGAAGCACTCCCTTTCCGTAATGACTCTCGCCGCAAACACCTCTTCATCCGACAATACGTCCGCCACGATTCGCTCAATATTTTCCCTCCCTTTAAGCTCCTCGTCATACCAGGGGACTTCATAAATGGGCAGTGCCGCAAACGTGTCTTTCAAAAGCGAAATGTATCCCTGCTGGATGTCAAGCCATTGCTCAAAAAAGGGATTCCCAATGTCCTTTGGCAAAATCCGGTTGATATAAAGCCCATCCACGTTAAAATCATAAAGATTCATATACATATAATTGCGCTTCGTCTCCTCCACGACCATCTTTTCCGGCATGGTCACGATCCGAATACTGGTGACGTCCCTGTTTTTCAAAAGTTCCTGCAACTCTGCCAGCTTTACATATAGCTTCTCAATATCATTCATGGCCGCCTTGTTCGGCATCTCGACCTTGAACGCCGCTTTCGAGATGGGCTCTAATATCCTTACCCCCACCTTTCCGATGGGAAACAGCTTTTCCATGTACCACGAAAGCAGTTCGGGAAACTTTAATAGCGACAACGTTTCCCCCGTAGGAGCACAATCCACGATGATTCTCTCATAATCTTCCTTGTTATAAAGTTCTGCAATTCTTAGCAAGGAAAACAGTTCTTCCATCCCGGGACTCATGCATAACTCTTGTAACCCGCCTCTTCCGTCAATTTCTCCCGACAGCAGATATCCCAGATAATTTCCTATCTCAGGGAACTCATGCTCCATCACGTACTCCGGGGCAATCTCATAAACGTCCAGATTCCGGGAAATCGTCTCAATGTCCGCACCCAGCTTCCGTCCAAAAATATCCCCCAGGTTGTGCGCCATGTCCGTGCTGACGAGCAACGTCCTTACACCCTCTCCTGCACTTTTAATGGCATGTGCCGTGGCAATGCTGCTCTTTCCCACGCCGCCCTTTCCGGTAAAAATATAAATCCGCTTCATCCCATACTCCTTTCACCATTCATACTTTCTAAATAATTCTTTCTCCGAATAGTTCGTGTTTCGAACTATTTTCTTGAATTTTAGGCAGCAAACAGCTGCCCTTTTTTCCTTACCTATTCAATCGTAATTTTCCGCACTTTCTTAGCCGGTTTTTCTACCTTGCGCTCTTCACGCAATACATCCTTGACCTTGCCCGCCACCTTGTAAAATAGTTCCATCTCCTCTTTCGTCAGACTGCCAAACACCTTCATCCCATAATGCATCAGCTCCTGAACCAGCTTTTCAAACTGTGCCATGCCCTTCTCGCTGAATTCGATTAGGACGACCCTCTTGTCTTCACTAGAGCGCGTCCGCACGATAAACCCGCTCTTCTCCATCCGATTGACAATCCCCGTCGCTGTGTTTAATGGAACGTGAATGTAATCCGCAATCTCCGTCATGTTCACTTCGCGCTTCCGGTAAAGCAACCAGAAAATCAAGACTTCATTTTTGGAACAATTGAGGAAAATATTCTCCCACAAATCGGACGAGAGCAATTCCTTCACTTCCTCGACATACTCAAAGATAAATTCAAACACATCGGCCTGCGCGCCTTGTTCCTTCCACTCCATGACAACTCCCCGTAACTTGACATTTCTTATAACCTCGACAACCCGATTCCATGCAAATCATACCTGATTTTTAAAATATTTCGATTTCCGAACTATTTTCATTCTAACATCGAAGTATTCTCGTGTCAAGTCATTTTTCCATCTCTTTTTCTTTCATTTTTAAAGACAATGTGTTGCTTTTGTCTTTATTTTGTGATAGAATACAAATAAATCGAAAAAAGCAAAGAGGTGTTAAATATGGCACAAGCATCTATCAACATCCGCATGGATGAAGAATTAAAAAAGAATATGGAGCAAACTTGTCAAGAACTTGGTATTAACATAACCACCGCGATCACTATATTTGCAAAAAAAATGACAAGAGAAAAAAGAATCCCCTTTGAAGTTTCCATTGATCCTTTTTATTCCGAAAGTAACATGGCGCATTTGCGCAGGGGCGTGGAGGCTCTCAATGCGGGAAAAGGCGTGGAACATGATATTATCGAGGTAGATGAATGAAAAAAATTGGGTTTGATGAAGCATGGGAAGATTACACCTACTGGCAAACACAAGATAAAAAGACACTAAAACGAATCAATCTATTGTTAAAAGATATTGAACGAGAACATTTTAACGGAATTGGAAAACCCGAACCTTTAAAAGGGGATTTAAGCGGTTTTTGGAGTCGGAGAATTGATGATGCCAATAGACTGATATATCGGATTAACTGAAACATCATGGAAATTCTTTCTTGTAAAGGACATTATGAAGATTAATCGTGAGAGAGGGAGAATCACTCCCCTCTCTGGATTATGCTCGTTTAAACGCACTTACCATCCATTTTCAAATCAACTCTTTCGTCTTGAAAACATGATACCCTTCATAGTAATAACTCGCGTCAATTCCCTTCATATAAACCTCCCGGTCGTCAACCTTGTCGGTAAGAGCCGCTTTCAGCAAAACCTTGATTTCTACATCCTTGACAGGACTTCTTTCCATCGCAAGAAGATAATCTTCCTTGTCCACTTTGCTCCAGTCCACCACGAATCCAAGCTCCTTTTTGAGCATCACGTCAAGCCAAATTCTTGTGCTTCGGCCATTACCCTCACGGAACGGGTGCGCGACATTCATCTCGACATATTTCTCGATAATCTCTTCAAACGTTGATTGCGGCATCTTTGTAACATTGGCAAGAGCCGCTTCCAGATACATCACGGGTGCAAAACGAAAACTCCCCTTCGCGATATTCACCGTCCGCAATTGACCTGCAAAATCATAAATCTCATCAAACAGATACTTATGAATTTGCGCAAGACCGGCATAAGTTCCCACCTCCACGGTGTCAAGCAATCCTATTTCAAATAATTCAAGTGCCTTTGTCTTACTGATTTTTTCCTCCACACGGGCAAGCTCTGCCGAATCAGTAATGCCAAGTTTGTTTTCTAGAGCCATAACAATTCCTTTCTTGATTCAAAATCCATCCTCATAAATCAGCCTTACCAAGCGTGTTTTCCCGTTTCAAGCAAACTGTCGATGTCCATATATGCATTTTCAATTCGTTCCGTATGGTATCCCCAATATTTATCAAAAATTGTTTCCGTAATACCATGCTCGTCCCACTCTTTCAAAACATCACCTGTCTTTTTGTTCTTATTTCCCTGACGACTTTACGCACCCTTAACACCATGGCCGGTGCCACGGACAATTCGTCCACGCCCATTCGCACGAAACGCTCCGTCATTTCCAAGTCCGCTCCCAACTCACCGCAGATTCCCACCCATTTTCCATGCGCGTGCGCATTGTCCACGACCATTTGAATCATGCGTAAAATGGCCGGATGATGCGGATTGTAAAAATCATCCAATCTCTCGTTCTGCCGGTCAATGGCCAGCGTATACTGCGTCAAATCATTTGTTCCGATGCTGAAAAAATCCACCAATTCGGCCAACTCGTCACTAATCATGACCGCCGCAGGTGTCTCAATCATGATTCCCTGCTCGAAGACATTGTGGGGAAC
The DNA here is from genome assembly GCA_949915905.1 of uncultured Lachnospiraceae bacterium. GTDB lineage: Bacteria > Bacillota > Clostridia > Lachnospirales > Lachnospiraceae > Schaedlerella. Next base: position 5,806 of record CATLEQ010000147.1, read on the forward strand.
ACCCGATTCTTCCAATTCTTTTTTTACTTCTGACACGATTTCCTGAATTTTTTGCACTTCCTCCACCGACGTGATCATCGGATACATGACGGACAAATTGCCATAGGCGGCGGCACGAAACAGTGCCCGAAGCTGCGTCTTAAAAATGTCGGGTTCTTTCAGGCAAATGCGAATCGCGCGATACCCAAGTGCCGGATTGTCCTCTTTTCCCGGATTAAAATACTCCACTTGCTTGTCCGCCCCGATGTCCAACGTGCGGATAATCACCTTTTTCCCGGCCATGTTCTGCAATACCTGCCGATAGGCCTGGAACTGTTCTTCTTCCGTGGGAAAATCAGTTCGCCCAAGGTACAAGAACTCGCTGCGGAAAAGCCCGATGCCGCCCGCGTCATTCTCCAAGGCGTATCCCACGTCCCCGATAGTTCCAATGTTGGCATAAATGTTAATTTTATGACCATCGAGCGTTACATTTTCCTTGCCTTTCAACGTGTGCAAAAGCCGTAACCGCTCACGCTCTTTTTGTATTCGAGCCTCTGTCTCACGGCATACGCCCTCGGAAGGTTCGAAAATCACTTGCCCCTGATAACCGTCCACGATTGCCCACGTTCCGGTTTTCACTTTGTCCAAATCCATGGGCACCCCGACCAAGGCCGGTATGTTCATCATGCGAGCCAGTATCGCCGTATGGGAATTGGTCGAGCCATGCACGGTCACGAAGGCAAGTATTTTCTCCCTATCCATTTGTATCGTCTCACTCGGGTTTAAGTCGTCCGCCACCACGATGACCGGATTTTCAAAATCAAAACCTATTTCCGCACGTCCCGACAAGTTCTTTACCATCCTATCCGAAACGTCCAGAACGTCCGCCGCCCTGGCTCTCATGTAGTCATCGTCCATATTGGCAAACATGCTGGCAAAATTGTCCCTCGTGACGGCGACGGCATACTCCGCGTTGACATTTTCCGTGCGTATCATGTTGTGAATCGCGTCCAGAAAATCCTCGTCCTCCAAAAGCATCCGGTGAACTTCAAAAATCGCCGCACTGCTTTCTCCGACTTCCTTCAATGCTTTCTCATACAGCTTCCGCAACTGCCCAACCGACTCCGCAACCGCCTTGCCAACCCGTTCCACCTCCGCGTCAACGTCCTCGATTCCGGCACGCTTGACCCGGACGTCATTTTTTCTCAATACCGCGACTTTTCCCAGCGCAATTCCCTTATACACGGATTTTCCCAAAAAACTTTGCATGTCGTCGCCCCTTTTTATATATCAGTAATACGTAACTGATTCCTTTAAACATACTACCACATCCCCCCTACTTTTTCAATCCATACGCATTCTGGAATTTGCTGGCCAACTCTCCTTATCCAGCCCTTGCCATCCTCTCCGATTTCCTCTATACTTTAACCATGCTATTATCACGATGCCGGCTTTGAAATGGCAAGACCAAAATTTCCAGCTGTACGGTTGGAAAAATTTTTTCTTTTTTTGTAACGAACCGCCACTTTTTTGTATTAATGGATAGAAGCTTACATCTCATCCCGCGTTTCATCCCGCGTTGGCATGAGTTTATACTAAGCGGCAGATTTAACTACCACTCAGTATAATATGATGCGCACAGCCGCATTAGGAAATACGCCGCTTCATGGCTACGGCTGGCACAATCGTAACAACAAAAGAGGCACGAGGAAAGGGGGACGCAATGAGCGAGGACGAAAGACAATCCATGGAAGAAATCTACCAGCGGCACGCGCAGGCCGTCTACCGATATCTATATTCCCTGACGCACGACGCGGATATCGCGGAGGAACTGACGCAGGAAACCTTTTACCAGGCAGTCTTGCATCCGGAACGCTTTGATGGTTCCTGCAAAATCCGCACCTGGCTTTGTGCGATTGCCAAGAACCAATTGGCCGTCTACCGACGCAAGCATCCGCAGATGCAGGATTGGGAGACGGCGGATTCTCCGGGCAACGCCACGCAATCGGCGGAATCCGAGGTTCTGAATCACCTGGCACGGGTGGACTTGCTGAAAAAATTGCACGATTGCCCGGAACCGTTCCGGGAAATCATGTACCTGCGGATTTTCGGGGGTTGTTCCTTCCGGGAAATCGGGGACGTTATGGGAAAGACGGAAAACTGGGCTCGCGTGAACTATTACCGCGGAAAAGAAAAATTGGGAAAGGAGCTTGAAAAGGATGAACGATAAACCACAAAATAATGAAACACAAAAAAACAATTTAAGTTGCGAGATAGTACAAGATTTATTGCCATCTTACATGGACAAACTGACTTGTAAGATAACGAACGAAGCAGTTGAAAGGCACCTTGATAATTGCAAGACCTGCACGGAGAAGATGCAGCGGATGCAGAAGGCAGAAAATATTGCAAACACCGAAATACCGTCAAGGGAAATCGACTTTCTAAAAACCGTGAAAAAGAAAACGAAGAAAAAGATTTTCTTAAGCGTCGCGGCCATATTGGCCGTGGTTATATGCCTCGTCGGGTTAAAACTATTTGTGATAGGTGACGAGCTTTCCCCACAGGAAGTGAGTTGC